>NZ_LWMU01000043.1 GCF_001639275.1 Methanobrevibacter oralis | reverse complement strand
ATCATAAATAACTATAATATAATAAAAATATAATTTACTAATATTTAATATTAACTATTAATAATACTTAAAATTAAACATAAAATAATTTAAACAAATATAAAAACTATTAAAATAAACACGTCCAATTACAAGCAAATTAAAGGAATTTAAAACAAAAAAAATAATCAAAAAATGAAAAATCAATAAAAAAAATCAAAAACCCATAAAACAAAGTAAAAAATAAAAAATAAATCATATAAACTAATACAATATCAAATAAAAGATTTAAATAAGAAAAATAAGAAAATAAAATAATATAATTAAAAATTAAAAAATAAATTTCCTAAATTAACTGGATTGTAATATTAGAAACATTTATGTATTTAGTTGTTTATAAACCTATTTAATTATATTTTTTTAAATTTTATTTTAATAAAATATAATTGAAAATAATTATTTAAATCAGGAGTTAATTATGAAAAATTCTAAATTGATTTATTGTTTAGCATTTATGTTAATGTTTATAAGTATTGGTGGAGTCTCTGCTATTGATGATGGTGATGTTGCTATTTCCGATGTAGGTTCTTCCGATGATGTTTTAAATGATCAAACAATTGCTGCAAGTGAGCAATCTTTTGAAAATGATGCGCTTGCTTCTGGTGATCGTGATAATACTGCTCAAACTTGGGTAATTGATAATGATAATTATGCTAATTATTTCGTTGCTGATAATGAAAGTGAAGATGATATAGCTGGAACAATCAGAGATGATGCCCCTATTAAAGATGGAGATATTTTAAAATTATCTAACTTAGAAGGTAAAGTATTTAATATTAATAAATCTTTAACCATTACTTCTAACTCTTCTGCTGATGTTCTTCATAATTGTATGATTAAATTATACAAAGGTGCAGATAATAGTATTATTTATGGTTTGAATATAACTGTAGATACAGATGCTAAGAATTATACTGGTGCAGATAATTTGCCATTATGGCCAATTTTAGCAATTCAAGTTTCTAATATTACAATTAAAGATAATTATATACGCAATAATGCAACTAATTCACATGCTTTAGGTTTAGGTGATGTATTTCATTCCACTATATATAATAATACATTGATTTCTGGATCACATCCATTTTATCTTTTAGGTTGTGATAATTTAATTAGTCATAATTATATCAATGCAGGAACAGTTCCCGGAGTTAATGGTATTCCCTATGTATTTTACATTACTCGTATATTAGGACATTCTATGGCAACATGGTATAGAAATCCTCAAAATGGAACCATAAGTAATAATATTATTGAATATAATACTATTGATGGTTCTGGTTCTGGATGGTTAGTTTATGGTAATGGATTAAGTGCAACTAGTACTTCTAACAATACATTTAGATATAATAATATTATTAATGGTAATATAGCATTCCAAGTTCAAAATGCTATAAATTATAAAGTATATGGCAATAATATAACCAACGTTTCTAATGGTATTAATGCAATTCAAAACACTATAGATTGGGAAGTATATAATAACTATATTAATGCTAAATTTATTGGAATTATAGTAGATTTTGAAGATAAAGTTTATAATAATACTATCATTGTAAATAGTTCATCTACTGCTACAGGTATTCAATTTAACAATGCTAAAGTCAACGGTACTTTTATCTCCAATAACAATATTACCTTAATCGGCGTTGATTCTAAGGGTATTGATATGTCTGCTGCTAAGGATATTAATGGCATTACAATTGAAGGTAATAATATTAATGTTTTAGCTATAAAAGGCTCTTCAATAGGTATTTTTGGAGGTAAAGATGCTCAAAATAATAAAATGACATACAATAATTTGAAAATTACTAATAATAATATTAATGTTAAATCTGAAAATATATCTGCTAATACAGTAGGTATTGAATTGCATCCTGTTAACAACTCTGTCATATCCAATAATATAATTGATGCTAAAAATGGATTAGGAATTTATGCTTATTCTGGTACTTCAAATTCTGGTAAAACACCACTTACAAATTTAACTATAAGTTCCAACAAGATTAATGGAAGATTTGGTATTAAAATTGGTAATTCATATAAAAATACTAAATCGAACAATATAACTGGAGTTAGTATTTTTGATAATATTATCAATTCTACTGCAGTTGCTATTGATATTTCATCAATTGATAAAATTTCAAATACTAGTATTTTAAAAAATGATATTATTGTTAATGCTATAAATGATTCTAATGCTTATGCCATATTCTCAAAAACAGTGCAAAATTTAATTATTAATGAAAATACTATTAAATTCACTGCTAATACTAATGGTACAGTTACTCAATATGCTATAAGTTTATCTGAAATTGAAAATCTTATCTTTAAGGACAATAAACTTGATGCAAATCTCAAATCTTTACTTGTTCACTATGACCCTATTACTTTGGCATCTAATTACACTAATTTAGGTTTGTATCTTGTAGATTCTAATAATATTGTAATTAAAGGTAATAAATTTAATGTTGTTGATACTGTACAAGGCGAGGGTTCTGATAATCTTTGTAATATTTATTTAAAAGATAATACTAATGTTTCATTTAATAGCAATGATGTTTCTATTTTAGCTTCTGCTAATGCTTATGTTATGAAAGTTGAAGGATATAAAGGTCATTTTAATTTAATGATTAATAATAATAAAATAACTGGCCGTTCTAATTCTATTTATGGTATAGGACTTTATGGTTGTAAAGATGTAACTCTTTTAACTAATAAAATTAATCTTGAAGGTAATTATACAATTGGTATTGCAACTAGTTCTGATTTAACTGAAATTATATGTAACGAAATTGTTACTAAAGGTTTAGCTCTTGGTAATGCTACATCTGGAGAGGAATTTATTTCTGATAACATAGGAATATATGCTAATGCTCATGCTAACAGAGTTTTTATTTCATGTAATAATATTGATTCTTCTAAATATGGTATTTTATCTGATTCTAAAGAAGCAAATATTATTGAAAATGTAATTAATATTGTTGGTATTCCAGGCAAAGACGCTATTGGCGTTAAAACTTCCACTAAAACCAATTTTATCGGTAATACCATTGTTGCTAAATGTAAACAAAATTGTTGTGAACTTGGCTTACCAATCAACACTATTACAGGTATTCTAGCTACTAATAATGCTAAAATCATTGCATTTAATAATAAAATCAATACTAATGGTAATTATACTATTAATTTAACTGAATCTTGTAAAGAGGGATTTTCTCAAAATACTATTTATAATAATAATTTAATTGCTAATAAATTAGTTGGTGATGATAGTGTCACATTTGATAAAGGATGTGAAGCTAATAACCTTATCTCTAATAATACCCCACTCATTGTTGTGATTACTGCAAGTAATGTTGTTAAAACTTATGGAAATGCTAATAAATTAGTTGCTACTATTAAAGACAATAAAGGCAATGCTATTGTAAATCAAAAGGTAACTATTACCATTGGCAAATCTACTTACACTGTAACTACAAATAATAATGGAATAATTTCTTTAGCTATTAAACAAGCTGTAGGCACTTATACAGCTTATATTAAAGTTAGTGGAGAAAAATATGTTACTGCAACTAAAAAAGTTTCTATTAAAGTAAATAAAGTTTATACTTCTGTGAAAGCTAATAAAGTTGCTGCAAAAGTTAAAAAAGCTAAATACTTCCAAGTTTTTATTAAAAATAAAGTAACTAAGAAGGTTATTAGTAAATTATCTATTATTATTAAAGTTTCTAATGGTAAAAAATACAAAACTTACAAAGTAAAAACTAATAGTAAAGGAATAGCTAAAATTAGCACTAAAGGTCTTACAAAAGGTGCCCATAAAGTAATTATTTCTTCTGCTAATAAAAATTACCATGTAAGTAAAATTGGAAAGCTTATAGTGATCAAAAAATAATTTAATTTGGGAGGATATTATAATCAACTAATTTTTATTCTTTATTTTTCCCATTTTTATTTTTTTATTAGGTTTAACAAATCTCATCTATTCTGCTAAATCCATAATTTATTGCCATATAAAGGATTAATTTGTTTAAATATTTTAATTTTGTGTTTGAACTTTTAAAAAAGAATTTTTTGATTGTATTGTAAATATGATAGCATTATAAGTTAAAAATTTAGTCATTTTATCAAAAACTTATAAAATTTAATTATCTTAATAAAATGTCTTTTTAAGTAAGTTTTTATAATATAAATAGTTAATAATTTTTATTGATTTTAGAGAGATATTTTCTATGTATTCTTGTGATTATAGTAACTCATCCATATTATAGTATATTACGAAAATTTTATCCCTAATGAGTGACAAATATTTAATCATGGAAACTATAGATAAACTCGAAGAACAAGGAATCGCAGAACTTGATAAATATTTAAAAGAATATAGGCAAGCACACAATATTTATATGAGATTATTAGCAGTTAGAATGGTTAAATTGGGTGAAACTAGAACTACAGTTGGGGAATTCATTCGTAAGGATAGAAAAACAGTAGGAAATTGGGTTAAAGATTATGATGAATATGGAATCGAAGGTTTAATACCAGATTACTCAAATTGCGGTACAAAATCCAAATTAACTAATGATCAGTTAATTGAATTAAAAATACTCTTAAGTGATCCCGATAAACATTACACCATTATTGGTGCACAAGAACTAATTAAAGAGAGATTTGGAGTCAAATATTCTTATAAACAAGTTTGGGAAATTACAAGAAAGAAATTAGGGTTTAATTATTGTAAACCGTTCCTTATTTACAATGAAGCTCCAGCAGATGCCGAAGAAATACTTTTAAAAAAACGTTCGTAATTGATTTTGAAATTGAAGATGTTATTGTCCTTGATGAATCTAGATGTCAAAATACAACTAACACAACCAGGAGATTATGTAATCCGACAATTAATGGTGTTAAAGATAAAAATAGGTTTAAAAAAAGTGGTGAGCGATATGGGGTTAATGGAGTTGGTTTTCAAGGAATTAATTGTGAATCTGCAATATTTTTCAACCCAAAAAAAATAATGCTAATAATTTTGTGTTAACTATCTGTAAATATTTAATTTCCAGAACAGAAAATCCAAAAGCACTAAAAATAATCTCTGAGATCATATCAAGTTCAAAATTAGAAATTGATAATGTAAAACTTGAATTATTGGAAAAATGCATGGATGAAAAAGAATACAAACAAATGTTTGATGATGAGCAAAAGATTATCCCAAAAAAAAATTCAAATCCAAATGCAAAAAATACCATATTAACTACTACAAAATCAATCAAATAATAAAAAAACACCTGCAAAAGATGTTAATCAACAAAAAATTAAGTTTACTCATGAAAGAAGAAAAATCATTGAATATTTTTTTTAGATAATGCAAAGATCCACAAAGCGAAAATTGTTGAAGAAGCATGTGAAATTTTATCAGTAAACCTTGTTTATTTACCTCCATATTGTCCGTTTTTAAACCCTATAGAAGACATATGGAAAGATATAAAGAGAGAAATATATAACACCGATCATAAATCATTGGATGAATTAATTAAACTTTTTGAGTCAAAATTTTATGAAAAAATAGATAAGATTTCATATTTTGAAAATTGGGTGATGAAATTCTTTGGGGTAAACATTTCGTAAAATACTATAATTAAAAGTTAATTCAAGCAAATTAAATAGGATATTCTTTTTAAACAATTAGAAGAATTATTTAAACAAAAATAGATATTAACTTGGCATGATTTTTATAAGATTAAATTTTAAAAAAAGAGGGCGACTCAAAATTAATTATTTTTTTAAAATTTTTTGGCATTAATTTTATTATTTTCAGGTATTTTGTTTGTTTTGTTGGGGGTATGAGTTCTTTTTGTATTGTTTCGTTGTATATTCTTTTTAAATTGTGTGATATTGCGAGTAATTTTGCTTCTGTTTGTGTTCTTTTTAGTCCAGTTGTGTTGAATTCTGTTACTTTTAGATTTTGTTTTATATTTCCAAATGGCTATTCTGCTGTTTTTGATCGTTTTTTATAGATTTCTTGTGCCTATGGTGTTTCCATTTTTCTGAGCATTTTTATTTTATTTGGATTTTCATAATCTGTTATTACTCTTGAATAATTATTTCCACAACATTCTTGGTGTTTTTTGCATGTTTTTGCAGTTTTTTGTCCAGTATGCGATTCGTGTGTTCTTTTTGTAGCTTTTTTTTGGTTTTCTAGTATTTGACCCATTGGGCAGATATAGGTGTTTTTTTTCATGATCGAAGATAAATTTGTCTTTTTTGAATGGTTTATCTTTTTTGTTGATTTTTTTGAGTTTTTTTGAGAGTTTTCTGGTGGATATGTTATCCATCAAGATGATTTTCTGATAGATAGTTTATGTTTTCGTTTGTTGAGTAGTCGTTGTTGGGTGAAATTTGTGTATTTGGTGTTAAATTACCAAAGGTTTCTTTTATTTGTTCTATTTGTGGAATTAGTTCGAATACGTCTGTTGGATTTTGTGTTAGTGATGATGAGACTATTATTCCTTTGTATTCGTCTATTCCGATTTGTAAATTGTAATTGAATTCCCATTTGCTTTTTTTGTTTAGCATTCATCGTGATTCGGGGTCTTTTATGCTGATTGCATCGTTTTTTTTTTTTTGTCTTTTTTAGTTCTGAATCGATTTTTTCGACTTTCTGCAAAACTTTTTTGGCAGATTTTTTTATCTTTTTTTGCTTGGTCAAGGAGCTTTTTACTGCTTCTTCGTAGTTTGAATTCGTTTCTATTTCCTTTTGTGGTTTTGGTTACTTTTTTGTAGATTTCTTCAAAGGATTTTTTTGTCAATTAATTCTTTTGGTACAGAATTTCCTGATTCGTCTCCGAGAAGTTCATCTTCTTCTTCATCGAGTTCAATACTCTTTTTTAAGATGTCTTTAAGTAAATCTATTTGTTCTTGATTGGTTAAATTATTTATGGATGCTTTGGCTTTGATTTTTATTCCATCTATTGCTATGTGTTTGAGTTTTACTAAATCTAGATGATCTTTTGGAATCAAATCTTTCAAGTCCAAAGGAACCAATAATTGCTGATCAATTTTATCCTCTCTCAAAACCATAAGAAACACAACCAAAAAGTTAATTAACTCTAATAATAAATTGTACTTCCTAATATATAAAATTAAAAGATAATAAAATAAGAAAAAAATTTAAACACAAAAATTATGAGTCAGCCTCAAAAATAAAGAAAAGAATAGATAATAAATAATAATCAAATATTAAATATCTTTTCTACCTCTATAACATCCATAAATTAACAATATAGCTAAAACAATAATCAAAATAGCAAATAGATTCATATTAGAATTAATTGAAGTAGCTGGTTTTTTTTCGGATAAATCATAAGCAATTGATCGAGAAAGTTCTTCAGAACTTATTTCCTTAGCAGAATCAGTAGTTGGTTGAGAACTAACTTCAATACTTTGATCTTTATCAAGCTCATGAGATTTACCAACATCTGAAGAACTATTAGTAATAGAACTATTAGAATTTAATGTTCCAACAGAAGAAATAAAAGAACCATCAGAACTTCCATCACTAGAACCATTTATATTATCAATAATATCAGTTATATCATTAATAATATCAGTTATATCATCAACAATGTCATTAATCATCTCTTCTATATGCTTTGGTTCAGTATTACCAGAATCAATAGGGTCGGAGTCATCATCTAAATTAACATTATTCTCAGTAGCATTACGATAATAAATAAAATCATCCTTAGTTCTTTTATGAAGGTCTACAAGATTCTCAACAGAAGAATTATTTACACTACCATCATCATTTACCAGAGTATTATCATAAATAACATTATTCAAATAATATTCAATTTGACCTCTTTGTTTAATAATTTTATGTAGATTATTCGAAATAGTGAATTTATTATTTATAGCATTAATCTTACCATATTTTGTATAGATAGAACTTTCATCTTTATAAATAGAATTAATAACAAAATCATTATTTGTTATCTTCATATCCCCATAAATTGAGTAAATATCTCCACCACCCTCAGAAGTAACATGATTGCCTATGAAAGTATTAGAATCAATTGTTAAATCTCCCCTACATAAAAGACCAATAGCTCCTGCAACAACACCAGTGTTATTGACAAATGTATTGCCTTTAATAAGAGTGTTACGAGAACCTATATCAACAGCACCATGATATCCATGATTATTCTCAAAATAATTATCTAAAATATTTAAATCCCTACCTGCATAAGTTTGAATAGCATTTTGTCTTTGATTAGTGAATTTATTATTTGAAATTTTAGCTCCACCAGAACAATATAAATAAATACCCATATCATTACCATTAAACTTATTATTTGAGATTTTAATATTAGTATTTCCTGCATCTGATCCTCCTTTAAAAGTAGGATTATAAATATAAATAGCAGCATTATTAAAAGAATATACACTACCACTTGTATCATAATTATTAAGAAAAGTATTATTTTCAAAAGTTACATTACAAGCATTAGCATATACAGTTCCCTGAGCTTGATTTTTAGAATCATTATTATTTAAGAAAGTATTACCAATATAAAGATTATTTTCACCATTATCATATATTGAAGAACCCATAAACATTGCTTTATTATTATCAAAAGTGTTATTTTCAAATATAGCATAATTAGCATCATTTTTCACAACACCATTAGCAGAACTACAATTTGTGAAAGTATTATTTAAAAGATAAAAACTTTTACCTGAAGCAATACTAATAGCACCACCATAACATCTATTACCATAGATATTAATTTGATTGCTAGAATATCTACAATGAGCAGTATCCTTATCAAAATGACAATTTTCTACTTTAGCACCTGCAACAGTATAAATAGCACCACCTTCAGCAATATTTAAACAAACTTCACCAGAACCAGCATCAGTTCTAACTTCAACATAATTACCTATAAAGTCACAACCATAGACATAAAATCCTTTTCCATAATTAGAAATAGCACCACCATAAATTGGATCATTTTTAACTTTACTAGTTTCTTTCGCATAATTACCCTCAAATAGAGAACAAGAAACAGTGAAATTATTACCAAAATTAGAAATAGCACCACCAGAAACTCCAGTAGTTTTACTCTTAGCACAATTCTTTTTAAAAATAGAATTATTAACTAAACTATTATCAGCTGAGCAGTATATAGTTCCTCCGTATGCTATTGCTCTATTATAATAGAATCTAGAATTGTTTAATATTAATTTGCCTTTAGAATAAATGGCTCCTCCATTATTAGCAGTACAATAGTTAAATTCACATCTTTGAATAATTAAAATACCTTCTGAATATATAGCCCCACCATTAGAATTATCTAAATTAGAAACATCAGCATGTGAAAAAGATAAATTACTAACAGAAAAAGTACATCCTTCTAAAACATTAAAAATCCTATTTTTAGAACCACAATTAATATATGAAAGACCAAAAGAAGTAATTGATAAATTTTTATCTATAAATAAATTACAATTTTTTTCACCAGAAAAAGAACCATTCAAGCATATTACATAACCATTTTCAGATTTGTTAATTGCTTGAGATAAACTTGCATAAGGAGAATCTATAGAACCATTACCACTTTCATCATTACCATAATTTGAGACATACACAATATTATCATTTACAGAAACAACATCTTCCAACGTATCAGAAGATAAAGAGGAATCATCTAAAACTGCTTCATTGACAATATCAATAGAGGCAGAAACCATATTTAATGATCCAATAAGTACAAAAACAACTAAAAGAATCAATGAAAACTTAAAAGATTTTTCCATTATTAATCACCAAAATTTTAATACAATATAAAGTATACTTAATAATTCATAAAGCACATTTATTAAAATAATATATTTTAAGTATAATATAATAGTTTCTAAAAAAATAGAACTCTTTTAAAAAGTTAATTGAATTGAATCAAACTGAAATTTTGGATGTTACATTTTTTTCTTTATTATCAATTTAAAGTCAACCCAGTTAATTTAAGAAATTTATTTTTTAATTTTTAATTATAGTATTTTATTTTCTTATTTTTCTTATTTAAATCTTTTATTTGATATTGTATTGGTTTATATGATTTATTTTTTATTTTTTTTACTTTTTTTTATGGGTTTTTGATTATTTTTTTTATTGATTTTTCATTTTTGATTATTTTTTTTGTTTTAAATTCCTTTAATTTGCTTGTAATTGGATGTGTTTATTTTAATAGTTTTTATATTTGTTTAAATTATTTTATGTTTAATTTTAAGTATTATTAATAGTTAATATTAAATATTAGTAAATTATATTTTTATATGGTTATTTAGAATTTTATGATTGGATTTTTTTGATTTAGGGGGATTGTTTTTGATGATAAATTTCAGGGAATATTTTGTGATGAAACTTGGGAAATAAATTAGGATAAATATGAAAATCGAAAATATATAATTAATGATGGAAAAGCACATTTTGTTCGTAATCCAACCCAGTTAATTTAAGAAATAATTTGAAAAATATTTTTTTTTATTCACATCTTCTTTGTGTTGGTGGGAATTTGTTAGTTGGATCTTATGATTAGTCTATCAGGATTTCGGTTATTTTCTCTATTTTTTTTCTACTAAATATTGATTGTGCGGTGTTTAATATTCTTTTTACGGCGTTTATTCTTTCTTGATAATCGTCAGATTAGTAAGTCAGGCATGTCTAATTTGATTAAAATCCGAATAGTACATTGAGATTGGTTTTGTATTTGTGTTTTAAGTTTTTGTTTTTTGTTTTTCTTGTATTTTTTTTTGGTCCGCGTCGATTTTCATGGCCATTAGGTAATTAAACATTGAATATGTTGGCGTAGAAGTCTCTTGTTGTATGATTTGTTCTGAGTATCCGCTGAAGTTTTCTTATGTGGATTATGTTTTTTAATCTGTCAAAATTGGTTTTCTATTTTCCATCTTTTGTTGTATAGTTCTTTTAAATCCTTGTGTGGTGAATTTTTCGGATGGTAAATTGCTTGCAAGTATTTCTGTGTATTTTTTTCCCTTTTTTTTGGTTTCGAGTTCTATTTCTGTTATTCGTATTTCACCACTTCGTGATTCTAATGCTTTTTTTTCTTGGTTTCTTCATCATGGAAGTTTTGTGTGCGTATTGCATTTATTGTGATGTCTATGGTTTCATCGTTGGTTTTCATGTTTTTTCGTTCATGGTCAAAGTCATCTACTCTTAGTCGTATTATGAAATGGGAATTTATACTCATATGTTTTAGCATTAGTTCAATGGAAGCATATCCTCTGTCGTAGGTTGTGATGGTGTTGGTCATGTTTATTCTTTGATTTAAATATGTCTAAATGTTTTAATGCTAGTTCTATTTCGTTTATTTTTTTTACTATTGGTTATTGTGGATGTTAATAATGAAATCTGTTTGTGTATCTGCTATACATGATAAATCTGATTAATTCCTTTTTTAATCTATTGAGGTGAGGATTATTTAATTCTTTTAGTTGTTTTTCACTGTATCCAATTATTATGGTGCATCGCAGATGCTAGTATCACCTGCCAGTACTGAATATCCTTTATAAAGACCAGGTCTATCCGGATCATTGTAAATTCCATCAATAAAGTCTTCATTCATATCTAACATAGCAAATATGATTAAGCAATTTTCTTCTTTGAAAAATATCGGATTTAATTAAAATCATATTTTTATCCTTCTTATCACTTCTAATAAAAATTTATAGCCTCTACAGCAGTCGTTCGACCACAATCATAGAAAGGATACTTAATTATACTTCCTAAAGTAGTTTTTCGATTACGAACAAAATGTGCTTTTCCATCATCAATTATATATTTTCGATTTTTCATATTTATCCTAATTATATTTCCCAAGTTTCATCACAAAAATATTCCCTGAAATATTTAATCATCAAAAACAACCCACCCCCATAAATCAAAAAAAAATCCAATCATAAAATCATAAATAACATATATAAAAATATAATTTACTAATATCTAATATTAACTATTAATAATACTTAAAATTAAACATAAAATAATTTAAACAAATATAAAAACTATTAAAATAAAAAAATCCAATTAAAAGCAAAATAAAGGAATTTAAAACAAAAAAATAATCAAAAATGAAAAATCAATAAAAAAAAAAAAGTAAAAACCCATAAAAAAAAGTAAAAAAAATAAAAAATAAATCATATAAACTAATACAATATCAAATAAAAGATTTAAATAAGAAAAATAAGAAAATAAAATACTATAATTAAAAATTAAAAAATAAATTTCTTAAATTAACTGGATTGATTTAAAGTAATAAATTTAATATATAAGTGAAGCTAACATATTACAGTAATAAAAACAAATATAAAAGTTTTAGATAGTAGTATTTCTGATAACAATTTAAACTTTCCAATTTGATTCCAGAATTTTCCAAATAGCTTTAAGGATAAATCTGAAATTAATTGTGATTCTATTGATAATTATTTTATAACTTATTAATTTTTAAATTATACATTGTTAAAATTTATTTTAAAAATATAAAATTAAAGATTAATTTTATAATTAAATTTATACAACTTTAAACTTAATATTAGTTTTAGTAGTACCATATGTTGAAGTAGATTTAAATCCTACAACACCACTATAAGATCCTTTTTTAATATTACAAGTTAAAGTAGTAATTCCTTTTGAATTAGTAATTAAATTATAAGTTTTTCCTTTAAATTTGAAATAAACTTTTTGGTCTTTTATAATCTTACCATTATAAGTTTTAAATACTACAATAAGTTTTTTACCTTTTTTAACCTTTTTACTTAAAGCAAATACTTTAGGAGCTACAACCGAAACTTTTATTTTTTTAATTGAAGTTTTATGATAAGTAGCTGAGAATTTAATAGTTGCTTTATAAGTTTTTTTAGAAAGACTAAGAGCTAAACTAACTTTGCCTTTCTTATCTGTAGTTCTCTTATAAGTCTTGCCATTAATTTTGATAGTTATAGATTTACTTGCAACAGCTTTATTATTAGTATCTTTTAAATAAATAACTAATTTTTTACCGTCTCCATAATATTTAACTAAATTGCCCGCAATAATTTTTGTAATTCTTGTTTTTACTTTAACTTTCATGGAGTTATATGAAGATTTATAATTAGAATCCCCCGAAAATTTAAGTGAAACTGAGTAGGTTTTAGGAGGTAAGTTAATAGCTAACGCAACTTTACCATTTTTATCTGTGATTTTCTTATAAGTCTTATCATTAATCCCTATCACAACTTTTTTATCATTAATACCCTTCCCTGTATTATCTTTTAAATAAGCAACCACACCAGAACCATCATTATAAAAAATTACAACATTGCTCGCAATAATACTAGTTGGCATCATATTAACAAAAATCTTTGAGCTTCCACCTGATCCTGTACAATTTTCATCATCATAAAATAAATAATTTATAGAATAACTACCTTTAGGAAGAATTCCAATATTAAAAGTAACTACACCATCAATAGTGATATTTTTATAAGTTTTTCCATTAACTGTAATATGTACTATTTTATCATCTAAAAGAACATTACCCTTACCTTTAAGAGTAGCTTTAATGACAATAGGGACATTATAATATGTATTAATGTCAGATGCAACTAATGAAGTACTCATATAAATGACATCTAATTTTTTATTTAATACTTGAGAAGGTTTATAAATATCATTTCCATCATGAATAACAGAAAATGTATAATTATCTATAGAGATAGCTTCTTCAAATAAAGCAATCCCATGATTATTAGTAAATAAAGAATATAACCTATCTTGACCTTTTGAATCAGTTAAATAAATTCTAATTTTTTTATTAGGGATAAAATTACCTTCAAAATCGATTAATTTAATTACTAACATAGGATTTTGATTAATAAAAGATATAGTATCTTTTACCACTAAATTAGAGATAAGACCGTCATTATCATATATAATACTATTATTTTTACAATTATTTGAATAAGATACACTCTCATCTCCTTTTAAATTAGCTAATAAATAATTATTAGAAATATTATTCTTAACAAAATCACTTGAGAAATCTCCACTATTAGTTAAATCAATAGTATAATCTCCTGTAACATTAATTAAATTATTATTTACAATTACTTTGCTTCCATAATCCACAACAATAGCTAAATTATTTGATTGAATTTTATTAGATAAAATAGTAGTAATAGATTTAGAAACAATTATTGTAGGATTTGAGGAAGAAGATACAATTAAATTTCTAATTAATGAAACATTATTCACATTATTGAAATAAATAGTAGAATTATATTCAACATCGAAATTAATATTCTCAATTATTATATTATTTGAAGTAATATTAAATTGAATATTTTTTATATTAGCATCATTTCCTAAAATATAAATAGGTTTATTAATATTAATAGAATTAATATTTAAATCGTCACTATCAAAACGTCCTTTAAATACTAAAATATCTATATCCTCACAGTTTAAATTACCATTATTATCAAAATAACGAAAGAAGGTATTTTTAGTCACGACAAAAATTTTTTTATAAGTATTATTTTCACATATGAGAGAATTTTTATTTAAAACATCACTTAAATCCATAAATAGATCATTAAAAGTTAAAATATTATTATTTATAATAAAAACATTTGTTGGATATTTGGAATTAGATTGTTTTTTAATTTGAATTCCCATACCAGACTCAGAAGTAATAACATTATACATGATACGTAAATTATTCATATATCCTAAAGTATAAACACCATTGCCAGATTCAGTGTTAATAATATTATCATAAATATTAACATTACAAGAAGAAGCACCTATATGGATACCTCTACTTGAAGCAATTACTGTAATTTTATTGCCATAAATCTCATTATTAGGGCCTGCATAAATTGCAGACCCTCCTGAACCTCCAAAAGTATACATTTTAGAATTATAAATAGTATTATTAGCAATTAAAGACCCTAAAGATCCAACAATTGCATAATCTCCACCTAAAGTACCATCATTTCCTTCATTGTAACCACCAGTAATATTAAATATAATATTACCTACAATTTCATTACCTTCACCATCAGTAGAAATTCCTCTAAAAACATTATAGATTGTATTATTTAATGCTTTATTATAAGACCCAAACATTTGAATACCATATGTCCAAGAGGAAGGATTTGACAATCCTGTTTTTGTACTTTTTGATGAACTTCTAATAGTATTATTAAAAATTATATTATAATTAGAAGGACCACATCCATATGATGATAAATAAATGGGATTAGACTCTTTTACTGTGACATTATTATTTGCAATATAATTATAATGAGATTCTCCTAAAAGAATACATGAACGAGTCCAAGAAGCATTAAAACCACTTGTAGATTGATACCAAGTTTCAAAAATATTATTTGTAACTCTTGTATGATTTGAAGCAAGCAAACGAACTGGATTTCCACTTGCACTTTCAGTATAAATAACATTGTTTGTAATCTCAATATATGCAGAATTTGTAGCAATCACTCCATTAAATCCTGAAGCAATAGTATTATTAATTCTTAAATTTGAAACTTTTGCCCATTTAGACTCAGAAGCTATTACTTTATCAAATTGAATAGTACAATCTTTAAGGTACGCATCACAAGATGTACTTATAACAGTTACCGGGATAGTGAAAATCATTACTTCAACATTATGAAAATTCCCAGATAAGTCAAGAGTATCATAAGGAGAAACTTTAGTAGTATCCACATATCCCTCTTCATTAAAATATTTATTAAAATCAGATTCTGTTAATTTAATAACTTTTCCACTAGTTTCTGAATTATTAATTGAATCATTTAAATTAGTTTCAATATCAGAAATACCAATACCCTCTTCAGAAGATTCTTCTTGATAATCTGAACTAGCTAGACTTAAATAATTATTATCAACATGATTAGAAGTTTGAATATCACTAACTAAATCCATATCTGTAGCATTAACTCCCCCTATACTTATAATCATTAAGATAAATGTTAAAATTAAAATTTTATTTAAATATTCCATTTTACCACACAAATAATTTAAATATTAATATATACTTTTAAAAAATTCAAATATAATTATATTTTAAAATTCAAATATAGTTATATTTTACTAAATAATTATTAATAAAGTTGAGTGTTGACAGAGTAGGCTCTTTCAAAACTGTGTGATTTTTTTTAGTTTTTTATGTTCCGCATGTTTCTAATTTTAGCATGAAATTCTTTAAAGTATATTTTTTAGATTTAGAACTTGTATAAACAAGAATCCTATTTTTAAAATCTATTTATCACATTTTCTAACATTAATAATTATCCTCAATTATTTTCGCAACAGGAAAAATCATCATTTGATAGAATTAGAAAACCCCAGAACAAAATCAAAAGTTTTAAATTATTTAGACTCCATACAATAATATGAAGCTTCTATTTTTAATTTAAACATGTGAATTATATTATTTTCATTCAATATATTAATTTATTCCTTTAAAAACTAAAATAAGAAAAAAATTTCATGACTCAAAAACTATGAAAAATTCAAATCACATAATTTTTTGAAATCGTCAAAAAAAAATAAAAATTTAAAATTAACTAACAATACCTTCATTAGTAATTTTAAATACACATTCACCTTCAGGTAAATGAGGACTATCTACCAAACGTGCAATTCTTTTACCTGCTAATCCTTTTTTAAGCCAAATTCTATAAGTAGACGCATGCCCTAAGACGTGACCTCCAATAGCTTTAGTAGGGCTTCCAAAGAATGAGTCTGGTTTAGCTTGAACTTGGTTTGTAATAAAAATAGCTACATTATAAGTATTAGCTATTTGTTGAAGTGAATGTAAATGTTGATTTAATTTTTGTTGCCTTACAGCTAAAGACTCCCTTCCAACATACTCTGCTCTGAAATGAGCCATTAATGAATCAACAATGACTAATTTAATATTACTTCCTTGTTGAATAAGTTCATTAACCTTATCTGCCATTAAAATTTGATGAGCAGAATTAAATGCACGAGCAACATGAATTTTTCTTAAAACTTCATCAATATCTAATTCAAAAGCATTAGCTATTTGTTCAATCCTTTCTGGACGAAAAGTATTTTCAGTATCAAGGAATACGCATTCTGCATCAAGACCACCTAATTCTTCAGGTAATTGAACTGTAACTGCTAATTCATGAGAAATTTGACTTTTACCCGATCCAAATTCTCCGAATACTTCTGTAATTGATTGAGTTTCAATTCCACCACCAATTAAATCATTGAATTCTTGACTACCTACAGTAATATGACCAACTTCTTTTCTCCTTTCTAATACATCAAATGCTGTTTCAAAATCAATATTTTCAGATTTACGGGCTGCTTCAATAACTTTTTCAGCGACTCCTTCCCCAATTTCTGCTTTAACAGATAATTCTTTAGGAGTAGCAGTAGCTAATCTCATCATATCTGCAAAACCTGCGTCTCTTAATTTTTCTGCTGTTTTTTCACCAACACTTGGCAAATCTTCTAATTCCACCATAATAATCATTCCTCTAAATTATTTAATTTTAAAAAGTTTTGGATAAAATTTTCTTAGGTCTAAGCCTATTTGTTTCATTATATTCATCGAAACTGACATCAGCAATAATTTCTAATGTTAATCCTTCTAAATCTTCAACTTTATCTTCAATACCATATCCATCTTCTACAATGTCAATAATTTCCTCTTTTTTCATACCAATAAGTTCTTCAGCTAATTTATCAAAGAAAGTAATGGATATTTCACCAGTATCATCTGAAAATCTAGCTGGAATCATTAAAAGATATTTAGGTTCTTCAATTTCTTCACCACAGTAATCACAAACAATATTTTCTTCAAATTGATCAAGATTATTATTACAGTGAGGACATTTTCTAAGTATTGTTCTGTCACTAGAAATATCTTTAAGAATACCTGTTATACGAACATTCCTATCATCTTCAGTTAATGATTCTATTGTTTTTTCAACATAGATTTCTTCTATTAATTCCTCATGAGAAGGCAAATCTTTCAATTCTTCACCAGTTGGATTAATTATTGAAGTATTTCTTGAAACAGTAAGTTCAAGATGATCTTCATTATAAGTTATACGAGGGTTTTGCAATTTGATAGCTTCACCGACTTTAAAATCTTTTTTAGCATCATTATCCCATAAAACAACTCTTATTGATCCAGTATCATCGGCTAATTCGATGTTTCTAACATGCCCTCTGTCTCCAGTGTCCCTATCAAATTCACGAATATCATACACTTCAATGATTCTACCTAAAACTATGATATTATCCTCATCCTCGTCCTCAATATCACCAATTTTCATATGAGTATAAATCATTTTTTCAAGAGTAGATAATTCTGGAATAAATCTTGCAGAAGCTTCTTCATCAGTGAGTTTAATAACTCTAGAAGCGCCACCAATATTTAAATCAACATCATACATTCCTAATCGTGTTCTTGCATTTTCAATTTGATATGCTGCTCCTATTTCATAGTCTTTTTGAGCTTTGGCATCCCAAAATGAAAGTTGAACTTTACCAGTCTCATCAGCAAAAACAGCAGAACGTACAATACCTACACTTCCATCATCTCTTTGGAATTGATTTTCATCATTTATAGAAAGTATTCTTCCAACAACATCAACTTCTAACCCATCATCATCCATTTCGGCAATTTGACCAATAGTTATAGGCCTTAATTGTTCTTTTAATTTGTCAAATAAATCTTTTTCTTCAATAGATAAATTATCTGGATTAATAGTTATTTGAGTATTAAAACCTGTGTTCATTGAATATCCACTTGAAGTGTAATCATCAAAACGAACCTCTCCTCCGATGATTTTCACAACGTCTCCCTTGTTTATTGGTAACTCTGTATCGTTACCCCAAACAGTTACTCTAATACTACCAGTATCATCTAAAACATCAAAATTTCTTAATTTACCTTCTGAACCATCAGTTTTTCTCTCAAATGTTTTAACATCCTGAAGTTTAGAAACAACGCCTAAAATTGACACATCTTTTTCTTCACTCAAATCTCCAATTTTAGAGATTTCTTGAACCAATTCAGGAGCATCATAATCACCTTTAATGATTCTACCATCCCAATGAGTTAAAGAAATTTCGCCGTTTCTTTCATTAGCTTGAGCAGCAAGTATTTTAATTGTATCTCCATCATGCAATTCTAAATCTTCAATTAAATCAACATTTTTATTCCATAATGTATAAGAAATTTTTCCACTTTTATCCTGTAATTCAAGAGAAGTAACTTGGCCTGTTTTACCATTTTTTTCATATTCTCTAACTGGTGGAATTCTAATAATCCTAGCAATAATATTTACTTTTGAATCTGGTATGATATCTGCAATATCAGTGATATTTTCTTCATAAGGAGGGAACTGGGATTCATCAGCATTTTTTAAATGTATTATACTGGATCTTGGTCTCATGTTAGCTTCTGGATTACCAGAATATCCTTCTTTAATATCAAGATTTTTAATTTGGATTAAATCTCCTTCAGAAAAATTTTTTAAAAGAGGAATATTTTGAGTCCAAAAAACAATTCTTATATTTCCAGTATTATCTGCTAATTCAACATTACAAACTTGTCCTTTTCCGCCTTTACGAGTGGTGAATTTTTTTGGATTGGAAATAGAAATTACTCTTCCAGAGATGTTTACATCTTGTTTACCTATTTCTAATTTAGAAATTGTGTTCGTTGAATATTCTTCTTTTTCTGAGAGAATATCATTTTTTTCATTAATAAATTCGCCAACAACCATATCTGCTAATGAATCATCAGTCATAAATGGATTATTTTCTTTTTTATTTATCTCTTCCATTCTTTTTAAAAATTCTTCCTGAGAAATCTCATCTTTAACTTTATCATATTTTTCTAAGATTTCATCACTCATCCTAAATCTTTCTTTTTTATCTGTTGAAATAGTATCTTGACTTAAATTCTCATCGTTTTGAGAAAAATCTTCATTTTCATCAATATAATTATTAACAACCATATGAGCGATGTCAGTATCATTCATAAAATCAACATCCTCATAATTCTCACGTAAGTTCTCCATTTCAGCAAGGAATTCTTCTTGTGAAAGTTGATCTTTTATTTTTTCATATTCTTTTAAAATTTTTTCGTCCATACCAAACCCTTCTTTTAATAAAAAGTTAATTATACTATTTATAATTATAATGTATATAAATTATAAGAAAGAGCATTTGAAAAGTAATTATATTATAATTTATTATCAAATAAAATATAAATTTTAAGTATCTACACATCTATGATAGTGTGAAAAATAGTTAATATGCATTAGGATTTTTCTTTAAAATAGTTTTAATCATTATTCCTAAATCCAATCCCATATGCCAGTTTTCTACATACTCAATATCATATTGTATACGCATATCAATTGAAGTATCCCCACGATAACCATGAATCTGAGCCCAACCTGTTAGTCCAGGTTTAACTTGATGTTTAACCATGTATTTAGGAATGGATTCTTTGAATTGATTTACAAAATATGGTCTTTCAGGTCTTGGACCAACAACACTCATTTCTCCTTTTAAAACATTGAAAAATTGTGGTAATTCATCAATACTATTCTTTCTGATAAAATCACCAACTTTTGTCTTTCTTGGATCATTTCTTGTGGTCCATTCTGATTTTTCTTCATTAGGATTTTGAACCTTCATACTACGAAACTTATACATCATGAATGGTTTTCCACTATATCCTATTCTTTCTTGTTTAAATATAATGGGTCCTGGAGAAGTTAATTTAATAGCTAATGCTGTTATTATCATGACTGGAGAAGTGATTATAATAGCTATAATTGAAATTATATAATCCGATGCAAATTTTAAGAATTTATTAAAATTATCATCTAAAGGAACATAACGAATATTTATAATAGGAATATCTTCTACCATGTCTACAGATGGTTTGGCAGGAAAATATCTAATATAATCAGGAATAATTTCTGCTTTAATTCCTACCTTTTCACAACACTCTACAAGTTCATTAATTTTATAATAATATTTTAAAGGAATTGCTAAAACCACCCTATCATACCTATTTTTTTCTAAAACACGATTAAGTTGTGAAAACGAAGCAGTAACTTTACTCCCTTCAATTTCCATCCCCACATGCTCAGATCTTCCAACAAAACCACTAACCGCATATCCTAAATAGGGGTTATTTCTGATTCTACTTGCAAAACTAAAAGCTAAATCATTATCTCCAACAATTAGAATGTGTTTTAAATTTTTATTATTAATCCTGATCCTTTTTAAAATACTTCTAACAACAAATCTTTCTATTATTCCCAAAAATGTTCCAATAACTGCTAAAAGGAAAAGCAGTATTCTTGAAAAATCTGGCTGTTCTATAATAAATAATATTGTTACTAAAACAAAGAATGCCAAAGTATTAACTTTAATTATCTGATTAGCTTCAGAAAATGCTGTTTTATAAGTTCTACGAGGTTTATATAATCCTAATCCAAAATACAAAATTAAATAAACGGGTTCAATAGCTAATAATAAGAAAATAAGATAACTTTGATAACTTAAATGTCCTCCTATTGGACCAAATAGTGTTGTTTCAAATCTTAACCAAAATGAACAGACTAAGGAAATAGCTATTACCAATGCATCCATTGCAACTAATGCTATATTCAATAATCTTTGATTTTCCCTTATCATGTTAACTACTCTTAGAATATATAATTAGTAAAACTTTGTTTTTTAATATATAATTAATTTTTCTTTTTGAATAAATTAGTTAATAATTTTAAAATACATAATATAATTATTCCTAAATAAACAAAGATATTTACTAAAAAGAAAGTTTCATTAGCATGATGTTTTTTATAATAAATATACATTGCTCTGTAGAATTCATAAATCAATTTAGATTTTTGTTTTTTGCTACTAGCTCCTTTAAGATGAGTTATACAAGATTTCCCATAATAAATTATTTTCCATTCATCTTGTTTAATACGATAACATAAGTCAATGTCCTCACCATACATGAAAAAATTTTCATCTAAAAAGGCGGTTTTGCCTAAATCACCAAATCGCATGAAGATAAATGCTCCAGTTAGGCAATCGATTTCATAAATTCCATCATCAGGCAGATTATCTAAATTATAGCTATCATTTTTACTTTTTGTTGGAATGTGAAATAATCTAAAAAAAGAATTTTTTACATTTGGAAAACTTCTTTTACAAGCTTTATCAAGCTCACCATTTTCTAAAAGAACCCTGCATCCAATTGCTCCTACATCTACATGTTCTTCCATATAATTATAAATATTACTTAAAGTATTTTCCCAAACAATAGTGTCTGAGTTTAAAAGCAATACATAGTTAGATTCACAAATCCTTAAAGCTTGATTATTACCCGCTGCAAATCCCTTATTTTCACTTGAAGCTATAAATTTAACTTCATCTTTAAAATATTCTTGTAGTTTAGCTAAACTATCATCACCAGAATTATTATCAACTACAAGAATTTCATAGCTAAAAGGATAGCTATATTGAAAAACTGAGTTGATTGTGTTTTTTGTTAACTCAAATGTTTGATAATTTACTATTACAATTGAAAGATCCATGAAATTCACTATTTATTTTTTTAAAAACTTTAAAGTGTTAATAATTAATCTGTACTCAAGTTTAAAATAATTTTTTGTATTTTTGGAATTAAATTTTACTTTATCTATTTTATTTCTAGTTTTTAAACCTTCTTTGATACCTTCTAAATAAGCCGAGCCAAATCCTTTTTTTAAGAAGAATAAATACTTAATAAAAAATCCTAAAAATAAAAATATAATATTTATAATTTTTTGAGGAATTGGAAAGTTTTTATAAACAACCCAAATATTGTTTCTAGCAGATAGTCTTACTTTAAACTCATTATATCTACTTCCACTAGTTGCGCTTCCAACATGATAAACAATAGCTTCGGGACATAAAAAATTTTTATATCCATTAATATGAGCCCTTAAGCTTAAATCAATGTCTTCTGTATATGCAAAAAAATTACTATCAAAATATCCAATTTTATCTAATATTGATTTTTTATACATTGCAGCTCCAGCACAACTTGAAAAGATTTGTGAAACTTCATTAAAATCAGAAGCATCTTGATTTTCACCTATTTTTTTACTCCATGCAAAAAGGGTATATTCATCCCCTGCATCATCAATTAAGTTTTTATTTTTATATTGTAGCATTTTAGCTTGTACAGAAAAAATATCTTTATTAGATGATATAACTTTTATTAACTCTCCAATACATCCCTTTTTAACTTCTGTATCATTATTTAATGAAAAAATGTATTCATATCTAGCTTCAGTTATTGCTTGATTAACTGCTGGTGCAAAGCCTAGATTTTCTTTATTTTCTATTAATTTAATTGGAAAATTAAAAGAGTTATTTTTAATATAATCCACACTATTATCAACAGATCCATTATCTACAATTATAACTTCACCTATGTATTCTTGATCTTCATTAAGTGAGTCAAAATAATTTTTAAGGAATTTTACGCCATTATAATTTGGAGTAACAACTGAAACTTTCATATTAATCAAATTGAGTTTTTAAATTTCTTCCACATTTTATAATATAATTTTGGGTTAAATAAAAATAATTTTATTTTAAGTTTAAATTTTTTATTTCCATCATATTCAGATAATTTTTTAAATAAATCTAATTCATCCATTTTGGAGATTACTTCATTAAAATCATAATCATTGTAAAAAAAATAATTCATATTGCCAAAAATGGCTTTTGGAATTCTTGAAGTAATAATTAATCTAGCTAAATCATTTTTATCTTGTTTTTTAAAGAACTCAGCTAAATTTTCTAAAATTTGAATAAATTCAAAACGTTTAAAGCTTGAAGTATTTATTGTAGATGATTCGTGCTGGATATAATAATAAGTGATTTCATTGCTAATAGCTATTTTATCACCAAAACTTAATGTTTTAAGAGCAAATTCTGTATCTTCACCATACATAACACCAGATGTGAATTTTAAATTATTATCTTTAATAATATCCGCTTTATACATTATTTGCCATAAGTTAACTGTTATTTCCATCATGAGTTCTTTTTTAATAAATTCATCAGTTGCCATTAGTTTTTCGTGTAAAAAATGTGGATTTGATATGGTATTTCCTTCTTTTTTGACAAATTGTACCAAGCTAAATTCATTTATATTTTTATAAAGCTCTGATAGGTGAGTTGTTAAAATATAATCATCCCCATCTACAAAAACAAAGTATTCACCTCTTGCAACTTCCATTCCATGATTTCTCGCTACACTTACGCCCATATTTCGTTGGTGAATAATTTTGTGAGGAATATCTGTTTGTTTTAATGTATCATATATAATATCTAAACTATTATCATTTGACCCATCATCAATAACAATCATCTCATAACCATCAAAATCTTGATTGATTATTGAATTTAGAGTCGTTGATATATATTCTGAACAATTGTAAACTGGAACTATAACACTGACTTTAATATTATCCATTCTATACACCATTATTTAAAATAAAATCTACAATTCGCTCACTAGATTTGCCATCGATTCTATCAAATTGGGTAGCTACAAAGCTTGCACTTTTCTCTTCATCAAAATTTTTATTTTTTATTACTTCAATTAATTGATTTGAATCATATGCAATAATCCCAGGAACATTTTCTTTAAAATCAAAGTAAAATCCACGCTCATTAGCCATATAATTATCATAATCATAAACAAAAAAGATTATAGGTTTATTTAACATTGCAAATTCAATCATTATAGATGAATAATCAGTGATTAAAATATCACTTATTAACATAAGTGCTTGTTCTGATTCATAATTACTACAATCAATATAATTACCATTATAAGAAATATTCTCTTTTGAAAAATTTTTAATTTTAGGATGGAATCTTAAAGCCAAAATATATTCATCCCCTAAATACTTATTAAAATCATCTAAATTTAAATAATTAAAAACATTATTATATTCTTCTTCATTTCTAAAGGTTGGAGCATAAAGAACTATTTTTTTATTTTCAACACCATATTTTTTAAGGAAACTTTCTTTTAACTTATCAATATCATGATTTTCAAAATAATAATCCATTCTTGGAATTCCCAATGGAATAATTTTAGAAGAATCTATTTGAAATGCTTCTTGGTAAAACTTTTCAACATGTTTAGATGTTGTGAATAAAAAATCAGTGTTTTTAGCTATTTTTGAAAGCACTTTTAAGTCTTTTTTATTAGATACTGATCCTCCAAACTTTTTAGATGCACCTGGAGCATGCCATAATTGAATAACTTTTGAATCCTTTTTAAAATTCATAAAAGCTAGTGGAAAAAAATTATCATTTAAAAATATATATTTAGAAGTAGCTAATTTCTTAAAACCCTCAAAAGACAAGTTATCTTTATAAAATAAATTAAATTCGAAATTTCCTCTTTTTCGAAGTTCTTTTTTAATATAATCAAAATTACCTCTAAATGAATTGTTTGAATCAATGATAAAAGTTATTCTATTATTTTTTAATGAAAAAATTTTAAAAAAATTAAATAGAATTCCATAAATTTTATGTTTTAAATATTTCATGAAATCAACTGAATAATGAAATTTAAATTATTAATTATAAAAAAAAGAAAATTAAGGAATAATTATAATAATTTTAGGTATTGACTCAACCATAGCTTGTATACCTAAAATAAAAATTGCTAAACCCCCAATAAAATTAATGTGTCTAGAATATTTAATAGCCATTCTTGTTCCAAAAGTTCCAATTAAAAGCCAACTAATAACAGCAACAATACTTAAAAATCCCAATATTATTGGATTTACACCAGCACTAACACCCTGAGCGGCTAAAATTAAGTTTTCTATGTTTCCAAATATTAATAAACCTAAAAACTGTTTTAAATCAGGTCTCATATTTCCACCTATTTAGCCCTAATTGAATTTATCATAGCTTGAGCTCCTAAAACAAAAATTGCAAATCCACCTATAAAATCAATTACATCCACATAATAAGCAGCAATTTGAGTTCCTAAAGTACCAATAATTAGCCAACAAATTACACATATTAAACTTGCAACAGCTAATTTGATTGGATTAATTCCTGCAACCACCCCCTGAGAAGAGAGAACCAAATTTTCAATATTACCAAAAATTAATAAACCAACGAACGGTAAATATTCTTCCAACATTAAATCACCATTTCCCATTTCATACTAAATATTTTTAGTATAATTTGACACGATTAATACTTAATACAATCATTCTATATAAAACTAGTTAATTATTGTTTCTTATTATATATAAATTAAATTTTTTATATTATAAAAAATAAAGTTTAAATTAATAATAAAATAAAAAAATAGAGTTAAAACTGTGTAATGGAAAAATTAAAAGAATTTAATTAGTTTATGAAAATTTAAAGGTAAATTTTATATTTATTTATCGCCATAAACTTTTTCATAATATTTTTGATACTGTCCACTTTTAACTTGGTTTATCCAATTTTGATTATCTAAATACCATTGTATTGTTTCTTTAATCCCTGTTTCAAAAGTATATTTTGGTTTCCAACCTAGTTCTGATTGTATTTTAGATGAATCAATTGCATAGCGTCTATCATGCCCTAATCTATCTTTAACAAATTCAATTAAAGATTCGCTACGAGATAATTCATTTAATATTAATTTTACAATTTCAATATTCTCTTTTTCATTATTACCACCAATATTATAAACCTCTCCAAGTCTTCCTTCATGTAAAACCAAATCAATGGCACTACAATGGTCATAAACATGTAACCAGTCTCTAATATTCTTACCATCACCATAAATAGGTAATTTTTTATTTTCTAATGCATTTGAAATCATTAAAGGAATTAATTTTTCTGGAAATTGATATGGTCCATAATTATTAGAACAACGAGTAATATTTATTGGTAAATCAAATGTTTCATAATATGCCCTTACAACTAAATCAGCACTAGCTTTTGAAGCAGAATATGGACTATTTGGTTGTAGAGGAGTGTTTTCCGTAAAATATCCTGTTTTACCAAGTGTTCCATAAACCTCATCTGTAGAAATTTGGATATATTTTTCAACACCATGTTCTTTAGTAGCATTAAGTAAAATTTGCGTACCTAATACGTTGGATTTAATAAATATTTCAGGATCAACAATACTTCTATCAACATGGCTTTCAGCAGCAAAATTAATTACATAATCAGTTTTACTAACTAACTCATCAACAATAGCTTTATCACAAATATTTCCCTTAATTAATGTATAATTGTCTTTATTTTCAATATCTTTTAAATTTTCAAGGTTTCCACAATAAGTTAAAGCATCCAAATTAATAATTTCGTATTCAGAATACTTGTTTATCATGTATTTTATAAAATTGCTTCCAATAAATCCTGCTCCACCCGTAATTAAAATTTTAGTCATGATAATCCCTTAATATTTAATTTGTGATTCTTTTAGTGTTTTCCATCTCTTATCTTTCTCAGACAAAATAATCTCATCAATGTCATCTAATGGCCAATTAATAGCTATATCCTCATCATTCCATATTATTCCACTTTCATCTTCACCATGGTAAAATTCTGTACAATTATAAGAAAATATCGCTTCATCAGATAAAACTAAAAACCCATGAGCAAATTTTGGAGGAATATAAATTTGTTTTTTATTATCTTGAGATAATATAGTTCCAGCCCATTTTCCATAAGTTTTTGAGTCTCCTCTTAAATCAACCCCCACGTCAAAAACTTCTCCTTTAATTACTTGTACCAACTTTCCTTGAGGATGATTAACTTGTAAATGAAGACCTCTTAAAACTCCTTTTGAGGATCTTGATTGGTTTTGTTGGACAAATTTTAAATCATGACCCGCTTGTTTAAAATCCCCTTCATTATATGTTTCCATAAAGTATCCTCTGTTATCTTCAAAAACACTAGGTTCTACAATGAACATGTCTTTAATACCTGTTTGTGTAAATTTAAATTTTCCCATATATATCATCTTTTTACTAAATTAAACAAATATTGACCATAATCGGTTTTTTTAAGTTCACTAGCTGTTTTTAATAAAATTTCATCATCAATATATCCTTTACGATATGCAATTTCTTCAAGACAAGCAATATAAAGACTTTGTCTTTTTTGTATTGTTTCAATGAAATTAGAAGCCTCTAAAAGACCTCCATAAGTACCTGTATCTAACCAAGCCATCCCTCTTCCTAATAATTCAACTTTAAGTTTTCCTCGTTTTAAATATTCTTCATTAATAGAAGTAATTTCAACCTCCCCTCTTTCAGATGGTTTTACATTTTTAGCTATTTCAATAACAGTATTATCATAGAAATAAAGTCCAGGAACAATATAATTAGATTTTGGTTTATTTGGTTTTTCTTCAATTGAAATAACATTCCAATCATCATCAAATTCAACAACACCAAACGCTTCTGGATTGTTTGTATAATATCCAAAGATTATTGCACCTTCTTGTAAGTTAGATGCTCTTTCCAAGATTTCTGTAAATCTATGTCCATGAAAAATATTATCTCCAAGAATTAATGCAACATTATCATTACCAATAAAGTCTTCACCAATAATAAATGCTTCTGCAAGCCCATTAGGATTTTCTTGTACTTTATATGTGAATTTAATCCCCAAAGAACTTCCATCACCTAATAAATCTTTATACATAGGTAAATCCCTAGGAGTTGAAATGATTAGTATTTCTTTAATTCCAGCAAGCATTAAAATAGATATCGGATAGTAAATCATCGGTTTGTCATATAACGGCAATAACTGTTTAGATACTGCTTTTGTAATTGGATAAAGACGAGTTCCAGACCCTCCTGCAAGTACTATTCCTTTCATAATAATCCCTATTTAATATTTAATTAATTAAAAAATAATTTTGTTTTTTATAATTAATTAAAATAACTATTATTTTAAATCAAAAAAGTAATTTAAAATTTAAAAATTCATTTTGTGAACATGCATCTTTAAAAGTGTTAATTAATTCTTTTGAAAGATCCTCACCACCTACAATGCAAATTTCAGTCTCAACACTTATTTCAGTTAAACAATCATATAATGCATCTAAATTTTTACCATAATACTCAGGAAAATTTAAAGCTTTTTTTAAATAATCATGTCCTTCTTTTTTGATTAATTTGGCATTTAAGTTTATAACTTGCACAGGATCACCTTATAACTTCTTTAAATGATTTATAATGGTCTTGAGTATAATACACTCTGTAATCGCCAGTGTTATAAACAATTCTCTCAGCACCCCTACTTGTTCCATTAGCATTTATATCACATTCAATGTATGCATAATCGCTATTTGGAAGAATATGTTGTCTATTTGTAAATACATCCCCACCAATACTTTTACCAGAAATATGATAATTTAAAGGTCCACCTTTCCAACCAAGAGCATGTGCGTCTTTTTTAGTAATGTAATTACTTGGTAATCTATGATACTCTTTAATATACAATGCTACTTCATCAAGTGTGCAATACTGACCTGTTTTCTCTACAGAAACTGTTTTAGAAATAGTAATAGTATCATCTTGACCTAAATTAGCAATTAATAATCCAAAAATTGCAATCACTAAAACTATAACTAATAAAATAAACTTATTATTCATTTAATCATCAATTAATTTAATATAATCAACAATAGCTTCCTTATAACTTCTTAATGGAGCAAATCCTTTATCTGTCCAATTTTTATTTTTTAAAACTGAATAACTAGGTCTAGGTGCTAGCCTTGCAAATTCACTAGCTGTAACCGGAATAACATTAATATCCTTATTAGCTATTTTAAATATATATTTAGCAAATTCACACCAAGAACAATAGTCAGAATTGGTTAAATGATAAATACCATAATAATCCGTTTCAATTAAATCAGATATTGCATTAGCTAAATCTAAAGTATATGTAGGAGAACCAATTTCATCATAAACAACGCTTATTTCTTTATTATTTTTAGAAAGTTCTAACATTGTCTTTGGAAAGTTTTTACCATTAACACCATATAACCAAGCAGTTCTAATTATAAAATATTTCTCAAGAATTTCAACAATACTTTCTTCTGCTTGAAGTTTACTTTTACCATAAACACTAATTGGACCTATTTCATCATCTTCAACTAAAGGTTCGCTTTTATTACCTTTAAATACATAATCTGTACTAATTTGAAGTAAAGGGCAATCAACTTCCTTACACCCAATAGCTAAATTTTTAACCCCCTCTGCATTTACACTAAATGCTCTATTCTGATTATCCTCACAGTCATCAACATCAGTATAAGCAGCAGCATTAATAACTAAATCGGGAGAATTTTCACGAATAAAATTAATAGTCTTATCTTTATCTGTAATATCTAAATTTTTAGAATTTGTAAGAATTAATTCGTGCTTTGGTTTTAAAACTTTAATTAAATCATGACCCAACATTCCATTAGAACCGGTAATTAAAATTTTCATATTATCCCTTAAAACTTAATATATATTAGATATATATTATCATCTAATATAAAAAGAACGGAGCTAAAATTATGAAAATATGTATTATTGGCCAAGGATATATTGGACTGCCAACAGCAGCTCTTTTTACAAGAAACCATTGCGAAGTTGTTGGAGTAGATATTAATAAAGAAATAGTCAATAAACTAAATCAAGGTATTACTCACATCGAAGAACCAGGAATAAGTGAAATTATCAAAAATGCGGTTGAAAATAAAATTTATATGGCAAGTTTAACTCCAAAAAAGGCTGATGCATATATAATAACCGTTCCAACACCATATATTGTTGAAAATTATAGTTGTGATTTAAGTTATGTTGTAAGTGCATGCAAATCAATAATTCCCTATTTAGAAAAAGAGAACACAATAATTATCGAATCAACAATAGCTCCAATGTCAACTGATGAAGTAATTAAACCAATTTTTGAAAATGCTGGTTTTACTATAGGAAAAGATTTATACCTTGCACATTGTCCTGAAAGAGTTTTACCTGGAAATATTATTTATGAATTAATCCATAATAACCGCATTATTGGTGGAATTACCCAAAAATGTAGTGATAAAGCTTGTAATGTATATGGTAAATTTGTTGAAGGTGAATTGATAAAAACCGAAGCAAAAACTGCTGAACTATCAAAATGTATAGAAAACACCTTTAGGGACGTGAACATTGCTTTAGCTAATGAACTTGCAAAAATATGTGCAGAAATTGGTGTAAATGCACTTGATGTTATTGAAATGGCAAATAAACATCCAAGAGTTAACCTTCACTCACCAGGTCCTGGAGTTGGAGGGCATTGCCTTGCTATTGATCCTTATTTTATTTATGCAAAAGCTCCTGAAACCGCAAAAATAATAAAGTTAGCAAGAGATACAAACAATTCCATGCCAAGTTTTGTATGTGAAAATGTTAAAAAAATCATTTCAAAAGGAAAAATAGCTATTTTAGGTGTTTCATATAAAGGAAATACAGATGATGATAGAGAAAGTCCAGCATATGAAATAATATCTAAATTAACTAAAGAAAATTATGAAATAGCTATCCATGACCCACATGTTAAAAATAATAACTTTGTAAGTTTAGATGAAGCATTAAAAAATGCTAATTTGATTTTAGTTTTATGTGACCATGATGAATTTAAAAAACTTGATTATAACTTAATTAAGAAAAATATGGAAAAAGCAATTATTTTTGACACTAAAAACATTGTAAAAGATGTTCCAAAAGAAATTAAGTTGTATAATTATGGAAATTTATATGAAATTTTCTAAGTTTAAAAATCAATAGATTGATCTTTTTCTATTTTATGAGAATTCCATGCTTTTAGAGAACTCCATTCAGCAAATGGATTTGACCAAAACGAATCATTGAAATCTAAACCTAAAGCTAAAAATACAGAACAACAGAAGTAAAGACTTCCCGTATTAATATCACTTTCAGAAATATCTAACTGATTCCCGTTTAAACCAATTTTTAACCAACCATTTTCATCGAAGTTTTGATTATCTTGAAATTGAACTCTCAAAACTTTGGTTAAAGCAGATCTAACTTGAGCAGGATTAATATTTTTAGGTAAAATTTTTAATAAAGCTGATTGAGATAATAAATGAAAAATTCCACAACGATAAGATAAAGATTTGCCTATAAGCGGATAATTGCCATCAGAAGAAATCATTCTCTCTAATTGAGCTGCGTGTCTACTGGATCTCATTAGTTGAACATCTAAAAATTCTCCTTCAGAAATTCCATATTTCCTCATTATTATTAAAATATCATTAAGCATTGGATGAATAATTAAGCTATTGTAAAAATCCAAATTAAATTGTTCACCATCAGCATAAAAAGAATCACCTACATATAATTCATCTCTAAATTTTCGAACACCATAAACTAAACGTTCTTTATCACATTCACCAGTGAATTCTAAAAGAGCAGCTTCAATAATAGAAGTAAATAACAACCAATGATTTTCATAAGGAGCTATTATTCTAGTTTTTTTAAGTTCAGATATAATTCTAGCTTGAACATCCATTGGTAAATTTAACCAAATTTGATTTTTAGATCTAAGTAAACCCTGAGCAAATAACGCAACATCCATCAAAGATTGTTTAGGTTCAATAACAAAAATATAATCATTGTTTTTAGGATTAACAGCATTTGCAATAGCTTTAATAGTTAAATAAATATATTTCTCACGAATAATTCCTTCTTCAGAATCATCTGCCCCTAATTCTAACCAAGGAGAGATTCCATTAAAGACGCAGGCAAAAGCTTCAAGATAAACAAATTTTTGACCCTCTAAACTTGATGACTCATAAGGCATTTTTTTCTTAAGTGAACTTTTACTAAGGTTGTTTAAAACAGGAAAAGCTATTTTTTGTAATGTTGAAACCCAAAAAATTCTATCTTCCAAAATAGGAACTTCGTCTTCAATTAATGGTTTGTCCTTTTTTTTAAATCGTCCGAGAAATGAATTATTCATAGATAAATATTTTGTCGAAGCTAATATATAATTGATTTGGTATTTAAAAATTAATAGAAAAAGGAAAGATCAAACTTCCTTTTTATTTTATAGCAACAATCTTCACAGTTTTGATTATAGTTTTAAAGTATTTGTTTCCTGCAAATTTAACTGTTCCTTTGTATGTCCCTTTTTTGTTTAGTTTTACTTTGAAGGTTGTTTGTCCTTTTTTGTTGGTTTTTGCTGTGTATTTTTTACCTTTTATTTTTAAGGTTAATTTTGTGTTTTTGAGTACTTTACCTTTGTTGTCTTTTAAAGTTGCTGTTAGTTTTTTAGTTTCAACTTTTACTTTAAAAGTTTTTTTAACAGCAATTAATTTAGGAATAGCTTTTTTAACTACGATATTTGTATTAACAGAAGTTTTATCATATTTATTATCACCTTCAAAGTTAATAATTACTTTATAGATTTTTGGAGTTAACTTTGAAATATTGAATATGGCTTGACCTTTACTATTAGTTTTAAAATAATATTTATGGTTGGCAATTTAATAATAATATTTTTTTTATTTAAAAGATTATTATTAATGTCCTTAAAAGTAATTGTTAATAATTTATCCAGATTATAAACAAAAACAATACCATTTGTTATGAGTTTAGTAGTTATTTTTGGAGCTTAAAAAGTGAAATTCTTTTTAATAGATGAAAAAGCATAATCATCATCCCTGACATATTCAACTTCAAAAGAATAATTGCCTATTAAATCTTTTAAAATGATTTGGCCATTTTTATCCGTGTATTCATATGAATTACGATTATTTTAACTACTAGCAACTCAAAATCCTCTAAAGCATTACCTTTATCATCACTAAAAGTAATAATTATTCCATTAGGTATTAATAAATAAATTAATTTCATCTAATAATTTTTAATATAATGTAAAACTATTTTAATAAAATATATTTTAAATTAAATATTTATATTTAACTAGACCAGTAACATGTTAACTATCTTTATTTAATAAATTAGTAACACAAAAAATTGAAAATTTTATCAATAAATTATATATTTTATAAAAAATAAATTTTTATTATTATATAAGAGGTTAAAATTATGCCAACAATGTCTGAAAAAATATTAGGTAAAGCAACTAAAAAAAGTAAAGTTGAAGCTGGAGATATTGTTATATCAGATATTGACATTGCAATGATTCATGATTTAACTGGACCTCTTTCAATAGAATCTTTTAAAAAAATTGGAATTAAAAAAGTATGGAATTCATCAAAGATTGTTATACCTTTTGATCATCAAGTGCCAGCTGATTCAATTGATTCTGCTAATAATCATATAATTATGAGAAAATTTGTTAAAGAACAAAATATTGAAAATTTTTATGATGTTAATGCAGGAGTCTGTCATCAAATTCTTCCTGAATTAGGCCATGTAGTACCTGGAGAAGTAATTGTAGGAGCTGACTCGCATACTTGTACTCATGGTGCATTAGGAGCATTTTCAACAGGTATTGGTTCTACAGACATGGCTATGGTACTGGCAGAAGGAAAATTATGGTTTAAAGTTCCTGAAACAAACAGATTCAACATAACTGGTGAATTAAAAAATAATGTTTATGCTAAAGATGTAATTTTAAATATTATTAGCCAAGTAGGTGCTGATGGATCAACATACAAAGCTTGTGAATTTGCAGGAGAAACTGTTAGAGATATGAGTGTTTCTGACAGGATGGTTTTGTGTAATATGGCAATTGAAATGGGTGGAAAAACAGGATTAGTAGAACCTGATAACAAAACAATTGATTATATAAAAAATCGTTCAAATAAGCCTTATGAAGTATTTAAAACAGATTTAGACTCCCCATCCCTCAATATAATAGATATTGATGTAAGTGATTTGGAACCTCAAGTTGCTTGCCCTCATAATGTTGATAATGTAAAAACGGTAAATGAAGTTGACCAAGAGATTGACCAAGTATTTTTAGGATCATGTACAAATGGTAGACTTAGTGATTTAAGAGATGCTGCAAAAATATTAAAAGGCAAAAAAATATCTAATAAAACCAGAATGTTAGTTATTCCTGCATCTAGAGAAGTTTATTTAAATGCTCTTGAGGAAGGGTTAATTAAAATATTTGTAGAAGCAGGAGCTCTTGTATCTGCTCCATGTTGTGGGCCTTGCCTTGGAGGACATACTGGAATTATTGGAAATGACGAGGTAAGTCTTTCAACTTCTAATAGAAATTTTAAAGGTAGGCAAGGAAGCCATAATGCTAAAGTATATTTATCTTCTGCGGCAGTAGCTGCTGCTTCAGCTATTGAAGGTAGAATTGTAGCTCCTGAAGTGATATTATGAAAGGAAAGGTTTGGAAATTTGGAAATGATATTGATACAGACTTAATAATTCCTGGGAGATATTTAATTTATACTGATGAAAAAATATTATCTAATCATTGTATGGAAGGATTAGATAGTGAATTTAATAAAAAATGCAAAAAAGGAGATTTTATTGTAGCAGGAACCAATTTTGGTTGTGGATCTTCGAGAGAACATGCTCCTATTGCCATTAAAGGTCTTGGAATTGCATGTGTAATAGCCGAATCATTTGCAAGAATTTTTTATAGAAATGCAACAAATATTGGAATACCCCTTCTTGAGGCGCCAGGTATTACAAAACTTGTAGAAAATCAAGATGAAATCACAGTGAATATGGAAACTGGAATTATAACTACAAATAAGAATGAAAGTATTAAATTTAAAAAATTACCACAATTCATGTTAGAGATATTAGAAAAAGGTGGATTAATTGAGTACCTTAAAAACAAAAAATAAATATAAAATTGCAGTTATTCCTGGAGATGGAATTGGTAAGGAAGTAATGGAAGCCACAATCTCTGTTTTAGATGCATTAGATATTAATTTTGATTATAATTATGCTTTGGCTGGAGATGAATGTTATGAAGAAAAAGGAACTCCACTACCTCAAGAAACTATTGATATTATAAGAGAGTCTGATGCATGCTTATTTGGTGCTGCTGGTGAAAGTGCAGCAGACGTAATTGTTAAATTACGCCAAGAACTTAAAATGTATGCAAATTTAAGACCAATTAAAGCTTATCCAAGTACTAATTCATTATTTGATAATATTGACTTTATGATTGTCCGTGAAAATACAGAAGGGTTATATATTGCTGGCGAAGAAAAAGAAACTGATGATGGAGCAATAGCTAGACGTATTATTACAAGAGAAGCTGAAGAACGTATTATTAACTATGCATTTAAATATGCAAAAAATAATAATAAACATAAAGTAACAGCTGTTCATAAAGCAAATGTTTTAAAGAAAAGTGATGGATTATTTAAAAAAATTTTTTATGAAGTTGGTGAAAATTATCCTGACATTGAAAAAGAAGATTTTTATGTTGATGCAACAGCAATGTATCTTATTACCCAACCACAAAACTTCGAAGTTATTGTAACGACCAACCTTTTCGGAGATATTTTGTCTGATGAAGGAGCTGGTCTTGTTGGTGGTCTTGGATTAATTCCTTCCGCAAATATTGGTGAAAATGGTGCATTATTCGAACCAGTTCATGGTTCTGCACCTGATATTGCAGGTCAAGGAAAAGCAAACCCAATAGCTATGATGCTTTCAGCTATTATGATGTTAAGACACTTAGGTGAAAATGCTGCAGCAGATAAATTTGATGCTGCAATTTTAAAAGTTCTTAATCAAGGAAATGTTTTAACTGAAGATTTAGGTGGAAGTTCTAGCACTATGGAAATTACTTTAGAAATTAAAAAAAATTTATAGGTGAATTAAAATGAAAAAATTAAGTGGATTGCAACTTGCAGCACTATTTATCATAACTATTATGGTATTAAGTGGGGTTGCTGGATTTTTACTTATGGTATTTTATTAAATAAAAAGAGGTTATAATAATGGTAAAATATGAAATAGCAGCAGTAGTTGCTGAATTTAATTATGATATTACACAAATGATGTTAGAACTAGCTAAATCAGAAGCTGAAAATAGAGATTGTAAAATTACAAAAGTAGTTTCAGTACCTGGTGTCTTTGATATGCCGCTTGTAATTAAAAAATTATTAGAAAAAGGTGAATATGATGCAATAATCACATTAGGTGCAGTAATTGAAGGAGCAACTGACCATGATCAAATTGTTGCTCAACATGCTTCTCGTAAAATTGCAGATTTAGCTTTAGAATATAACACCCCAGTAGCTCTTGGAATTACTGGACCGGGTATGACTAGGTTAGATGCTCATAAACGTGTTAAAAATGCTAAAAGTGCAGTTGAAGCAGCAGTTAAAATGTGTAACAGATTAAATGAGATTTAGATGGTTAGATGGAAATTTTAAAACCTAATGAATTAAAAGAAAAATTTAATGACCCATGGATTGCTCCATATGAAAAAGTATTAACAATGGTTGACAACGATAAAGTAGAAATTGTCGAGTATCATCCATGCATATCTGGTTCCCATTGGTTATTAAATCAATACAAAAAGAATTCTAAATTAATTGATTCTGCTTATCGTGATGGAAATAAACATGTTTATTCCTGTCATGTAGGATGCAGTCTTTTAGATTTAAAAGCAAGTTTTAATGCTGCTGGAATTGAAGAAATCATTATTGATGGAGATGAAGTTAAAGTAACTCATTCAGGTCTTGCTGGAGCAGGTGTTGGAGCTGGAATGTGTAGAGGAATGGGTAAAGGTGTTAAATACATAGAACTTATTGAAAGTGGTGGAGGCTCAAAAGTTGGAAAAGCAACTGTAGTAACTCCCAAACTTGAAAAAGTAGTTATTGGTATTGATGATACTGATACTAAAGATGAAGGAGCTACTTGGACAATGGCACATAACTTAGGTGTTGAACTTGCAAAAGAAGGTTTTGAATATTTAGATCATATTATTGTTCAACTATATCCCCACAACCCACATAAAACCCAAAATTGTGTTTCAATTGCTCTTACTTTTGCAGTTGAAGAGTCTAAAAAAGAAGAACTAATAGCTAAAGTCATTGAAATTCTTAAAAGAGATACTTTATCTGATAAGACAGCAATAGCTATTTTAGAAGGACTTAGCATTCCTAAAGAATTAAGGGATTATTCAATAGCAACAAAGTCTGGAATGATTGATGTTAAAACTGCTGAAAAATTAGCGAGTGAATTAAATATTCCGTTAATTGCAATAACAGGAGAACAAGGGAAGGTTGGGGCTTTAGCTGCTCTTGGTCTTTACAATGATGTTGAAGAAGCTGTTAAAGCTTACGATGAATAATTTTTTTCTTTTTTTATTTAAAATTAATAAAATTACCGTTTCCAGCATTTATAAAGGTTTTGGTTGAAGTTATATTCTCATTTTTAAATAGTATTTTAACAGTTGAATTGTCATATTTAAAAGAAGTTTCATTAGTTTTATTATTATATTTAATAGTTTCAATGACTTCTCCATCAAATGCAATACTATAAGTGTTATTTTCTATAAATTTACCAGTAAAATTAGCTATTGAGGAATTATTAAGCATTATTTCAACGACTGAAGAATTTTGGTGTCTTTGGTTTATTATAAAGCTTTCAGCAAAGCTGAAATTATCTATTTTATGATTATGAAAAACTTGTGATCCTTCAAATGATTGAGTTAAAAGACTATTTTGAATAACATCCCCTACCTCTACATTTAATCTATTTTTAGCCTCAATTGGCACTCTCAACATGTTTGGTTCTCCATCTCTTGTTTGATTAATAGTGTATTCTTCCCCACTAATAATGAGCGTGTCATTTACACCAACACCTAAAGTAGCCATTGCATCGTATGGAACTCTTATCATGTCTGATTCATTTTCAATAGCTAAGTCCACAGTATATGGGCCTCTTACTGAAATGGTATTATTTGATGGTGAATCATCACCTGCATAAATAATTAAATTTCTTGAACTTGGTTCTATTGAAATTACCCCACCTTCAAAATGAGCTGCCCCAATGAATGTCGAAATCATTAATATTAAAATAATCATTGATATTATAAGTGAAAAATGAATTTTAATAAAAGACCTTATTAAATTACCTCTAGGTGTCTTTTTATACATTGAAATTGATTGTAAAATTACTTTTATAATATAATAAATAGCTATGATTATCCCAATAATCGAAATAATAACTCCAATAGATAAAGGAACAGGGTTTACAAAAAAGATAGTAAATAAACCCAAAATAATTAAAGATAATCCAACAACAGACATTCTAATAAAATAACCAATGTCATCGATCATCACAACCCTACCATACTTATTAGCTCGATCCATGATAGTTCTTACAACTTCATTAGCCATTAAATTTAAATCTTCAAGCGGAGACATATCATGCTCTATTGCACCAATATCCACCTCTAAAACAGAAAGACCTAAAACATCAGCATCAATAACAATACCAACATCAACACCATAATCTTTTTCAAAATTAATTCTTTTTAAAGCTTCTTTTTTCGCAGCAAATTGTCCACTTAATGGTTGTGCAAATGAGATTTCAGGAAAAAAATAATTAAGAAGGGGTTTTGCTGTTAGTTCTGTTACACGACCACTAGCTCGTGAAAATTTAGTTTTAGTAATATCTGCTTTACCTAATAATATCGGTTTAAGCATTTTATCAACTTTACTAGAAGTTAAATTATGAATATCTGCATCAATAAATGCTATAATATCACATTTTGCTTCTAAATAGCCAGTACATAGGGCTTCACCCTTACCTTTATTAGTATTATGATTAATTACAGTAGCTCCAGCTTTTTTAGCTTCTAATTCAGTATTGTCACTAGAACCGTCATTAACAACAATGATTTCATCAATATAAGAAACATTTTTAACAACTTCAACAACAGATGCAACTGTTTTTTCTTCATTGAAAGCTGGAATAATAACTGAAATTTTTTGATATTTTTTAGTTTTTTCAGTTTTTATAATAGCTAGTAAAAAAGTTAGTATTACAAGTAACCATGACAAATCAAATTCACCGCGAAGATTTAATATTATAATTATGTTTTTAAATATTATAAAAGTTTTAGTAAATAGATTTTTATTTAATTAAAATATAATAAAACATTTTATAAGATAAGAATTGTAATTTAATGATTGTTGAATCACTTCAAAAGGAACTAAATCTTAAAAAATGGCAAGTTGAAATGGTAATTAAATTAATTGATGATGGAAATACAATACCTTTTATTGCTAGATATAGAAAAGATGTTACTGGTTCATTAAATGATGAAATACTGAGAAAATTTGAGAATAGGCTTAAATATTTAAGAAATCTCAAAGAAAAAAAATCAAAAACCATAGAAAGACTTGATGAAATTAATAAATTAGATGATAATCTTAAAAAGCAAATTTTAAATGCAAAAACATTAGTTGAATTAGATGACATATATCGACCATTTAAAAGTAAAAAAAGAACAAGAGCAACTATAGCACGTGAAAAAGGTCTTGAAAAATTAGCTAATACTATTTTAAAACAAGAGATTAATGAAAGTATTTATAAAATAGCCGAAAAGTATATCAATATTGAAAAAGATGTTAAAAGTGTACAAAACGCTATTGATGGTGCTAAAGATATTATTTGTGAAATAATCTCTTATAATTCCGAATTTAGAAAAAAAATCAGACAAAATACATTTTATACTGGTAAAATTGAAACTAAAGCAAAAAATAAAGAAGATAGTAGTGAATATGAAATTTACTATAATTACTCAGAAAATCTAAAAAAAATACCTTCTCATAGAATTTTAGCAATTAATAGAGCTGAAAAAGAAGGAATAATCAAAGTTAAAATTCAATGCGAAGCTTCTGAAATAACAAATTATCTTAAAAGACATGTTTTAAAAAATATTTCTAAAATACCTGAAAAAATTGAATATAACCCACACACAACCTCAATTATTGAAGAATGTGTTTTAGATTCATATAAACGATTAATAGCACCTGCAATTGAAAGAGAAATTAGAAGTTACATTACAAAAAATGCAGAAAAAAGATCTATTAAAGTTTTTTCAAAAAATTTAGAACAATTATTATTAGAAAGTCCTTTTCCTGGAAAAACAATACTTGGTTGGGATCCTGCATTTAAAACTGGTTGTAAATTAGCTATTATTGATAAAACTGGAAAAGTACTAGAAACCTCATTGATATATCCTACAAAACCTCAAAAGAAAGTTAAAGAATCAATTAAAACCGTGCGTAGTTTAATTGAAAAATATGATATTGATGTGATTGCTATCGGTAATGGAACTGCTTCAAGAGAATCAGAGAAAATTGTAGTTGATATAATAAAAAATATGAATGTAGAGTATATTATTGTAAATGAAGCAGGGGCCTCAGTTTATTCTGCTAGTAAACTTGGAAGTGAAGAGTTTCCAGAATTAAATGAAGGTGAACGAAGTGCCATATCTATTGCAAGAAGATTACAAGACCCTTTAGCAGAACTTGTTAAAATAGAACCTAAATCCATTGGTGTTGGTCAATATCAACATGATATGAATCAAAAGAAATTAAATGAATCTTTAAGTAGTGTTGTTGAAAAAATAGTTAATGAAGTAGGTGTTGATTTAAATACTGCCTCTTATAGCTTACTTAATTATGTTTCTGGTATTAGAAGTTCAACTGCTAAAAATATTATTAAATATAGAGAACAACATGGTGGTTTTAACAGTAGATCTGAATTATTAAATGTAGAAAAACTAGGTAAAAAAACATTTAAACAATGTGCTGGTTTTGTAAAAATAAAAAACCCAAAATGCCCATTAGATAATACCATTATCCATCCTGAATCTTATAATATTACAATAAAATTATTAAAAACTTTAAATTACTCTCTTGATGATTTAGGATCTAATAATTTAAAATTAAATAATATTGATTTAGAAAAATTAGCTATTGAACTTGATGTTGGTGTTGAAACTTTAAAAGATATTATAAATGAACTTAAAAAACCTTGTCATGACCCTAGAGAAAATATGCCAAAACCACATTTAAGAAAAAACATATTATCAATAGAAGATTTAGAAAAGGACATGGTTTTAAAAGGAACTGTTAGAAATATTGTTGATTTTGGAGCATTTATTGATATTGGTGCTCATCAAGATGGATTAATTCATGTATCTCAATTAGTAGCCGATAAATTTGTAAAACACCCTCTAGACATAGTTAGTGTTGGGGATATTGTTGATGTAAAAGTTTTAGATATTGATTTAGCTAGAAATAGGATTCAATTATCGATGATACTTTAAATATTATAAAAACAAATAATGTATATAAAAATTATTTTTAAAGAAGGAATTTTAAATGACACCAAAAGTAATGATTATTCTTGGTAGTGGCTCAGATATTGCAATTGCTGAGAAAAGTATGGACATTCTTGAAAAACTTGAAATTCCATACAGCTTAAAAATCGCTTCTGCACATAGAACCCCTAATCTTGTACGTGAACTTGTAAAACAGGGGACTGATGCTGGAATTGAAGTTTTTATTGGTATTGCAGGTTTAGCCGCACATTTACCTGGTGCAATAACTGCTTTTACTCCAAAACCAGTGATTGGAGTTCCTGTTGATGTTAAAACAAGTGGTTTAGATGCACTAGAATCAATTATTCAAATGCCTTATCCTTCACCAATAGCAACCGTTGGAATTGACAGGGGAGATAATGGTGCAATATTAGCTGCACAAATTTTAGGACTTTATGATGAAGAAATACGTCAAAAAGTAATGAAATTAAGAGAGGAATATGCTCAAAAAGTTATCAAAAGTAATGCAGAAATTGTTCAAAAAATTGATAGAAAATATATTGTTAATGATTTTTTAACTGTTAAAAACCTTGAAAAAACTCCTGAAGAAGAAGAGAAATGTTGTTCTAAAAATGAAAATGCTGAAGTTGTTATTATTGTTGGTAGGCAATCAGACATAAAAGTAGCTAAAAATGTTACTGTTATATTGGATAGAATCAAAATTAGCTATGACATGAAAGTCCTCTGCCCAATAAGATCAAATAAAAAATTCAAAAGTTATATTAAATCAATGAACAATTCAAAGGTTTTTATTGGAATTAGTTCTAATTCTTCACAAGTTACCGGTGGTATTGTAGGACTTACAGATAGGCCAGTAATAGGGGTTCCTTGTGAAAATGAATCAGGGAATGATTATTTACTTACAACTGTAAATATGCCTCCAGGAGTTCCTGTTGCAACAGTTGGCGTTAATAATGGAAAAAATGCAGCAATACTTGCTGGTGAAATACTTTCAATTGAAAATCCAATGATCACCGAAATTTTGGGTAAGTTAAAAAATAAAAAGATTACTTTGTAGGGATTTTAATGAAAATTAATGAAGAAAATATAATTGAAATAACTGAAGAGCTTTCAAGTGAATATGAAGTATCTAAAGTCTTAAGTAAATATCCTAAAGATACCATTATTGTTAAAAATGTAAAAGACTTTGACATGCCAATCATATCTGGGATTTCAAATACAAGAGAAAAAATAGCTAAATCTATTAACTGTGAAGTATCTGAAATTACCAAAAGAATAATCGAAGCTATTGATAACCCAATTAAAGTAGAAAAATTCACAGATTTAAGTGAATATAATTCATCAAAAGTAGATTTAGATAAAATACCAATTTTAACTCATTATAAACGTGACGGAGGTAAATATATTACTTCTGGTGTTGTATTTGCTCGTGATCCTGAAAGTGGAATTCAAAATGCATCAATACATAGAATGATGGTGCTTGACAATGAAAGACTTGTTATTAGAATTGTTCCAAGAAACCTTTATACTTACTTTCAAAACGCTCAAAAATCTGGTAAAGACCTTGAAATTGCAATAGCTATTGGAATGGATCCTGCAATTTTACTTGCAAGTACTACTTCAATACCAATTGATTATAATGAAATGGATGTAGCTAATGCTTTTAAAAATGGAAAATTGGAATTAATTAAATGTGGTAATTTAGAAGTTCCAAAAGCAGATATTATATTAGAAGGTAAAATATCTGTAAAAGAAAATGTAGCTGAAGGACCATTTGTTGATCTAACTGATACTTATGATATTATACGTGACCAACCGGTTATTAATTTAAGTAAAATGCATATTAAAAAAGATAATCCTCATTATCATAGTATTTTACCTGCTGGATTTGAACATAAATTATTACAAGGCCTTCCACAAGAGCCAAGAATATTTAAAGCTGTGAAAAATGCTGTTCCTACTGTTGAAAATGTTGTTTTAACAGAAGGCGGTTGTTGTTGGTTACATGCAGTCATATCTATTAACAAACAAACTGAAGGAGATGGAAAAAATGCCATTATGGCCGCATTATCTGCACATCCCTCTCTTAAACATGCTATTGTTGTAGATACGGACGTGAACATATTTGATGCTGAAGATGTTGAATATGCGATAGCTACTCGTGTTAAAGGAGATAAAGACATTATGATTGTTCCAAATGTTAGAGGTTCTTCTCTTGATCCGGTGGCTGAAAGTGATGGAACTACTACTAAAATTGGAGTAGATGCTACAAAATCATTCAAAAGTTTAGATAAATTTGAAAGAGTTAGCCATTCAAGTTAATATTATAGTTTTAGACAAAAAATATTTATATTAAATGTGACTAAAATAGTAATATGAGTAGAAATGCTTATATTAATAAAGATATCCCACTTTCTAAAATTCATGAAGTTAAAGCTGATTTAAAGCATTA
>NZ_LWMU01000042.1 GCF_001639275.1 Methanobrevibacter oralis | reverse complement strand
TAATATTTCAAATGTAAATAAAATAGAAATAAATATATCATAAAACACCAAAAATAAGAGTTTAAAATAGAAAAAAAATAAACTCGATGTGAAATTTCAACTGTAAATACAGGATTTCAACAAAGTCGTAAAAATTAGCAAAATAGAATGTTAATAAAATTAAGGATTTTTAATCAACCAATCCATAAAATCAATTTGACCAAATAAAAAGTTATTGTTGCCTTCAATAACATCAATTATTATATTAACAGATTCAGAAACACTTAAATTACTAGTGTTAATCTCAGAAACCTTTTTACCATGTAGTTCAAATGCTTCAATACTACAAACACCTAATGCTTCAGCTTCAAGATTTTCCCTTATTTTTGAATCAGAATAATCCCTACTAGATAATCTTCCTTTTAAAATGTCAGGATCCACCCTTAAAACTATCACTTTATCAGGATTAGAAAATAAATGAGATAAATGACTTTCTACAATAATAAAACCTTCTAATTCCAAATTTTGTAAAAAGCTATCAAAAGCTTCAACATCAACTATTTTATAACCCTTTTCAGGATCAATTCCTAAAATTAAGTCATTTTCAATAGCTAATTTTTTAACATCAATAAGTTTAGCATTGAGTTCATCTGAAAGTTTATTAGCTATTGTTGACTTACCAACGCCTGGTGTTCCACTAATAAATACTCTATTAGCCATTTTATCAAAAATAATAGAATTATTTCCTTAGAATAATTCTTAAAATGTCTTCGTCTTCTAATATGTGATCTGGTCCAACTTTTTGACCAGGAAATTTAACCGAAGTCCCCCACACCTTAGCGTGACGAAAATTCTTAACAAATTCACGATGTAATTTTCCACAAGCATCAAGGACTGTAGAACCTTTTTTAATAACTAATGGATCTTCCATGTCTGCTTTTTTACCTTGTGGCTTAAGATACACTCTTACTAAATCTAAATGATCAAAAATAATGTCTTTAAGATTTTCAATATTAATTTTTTTATCTGCAGAAATTGGTATAAATTCTGGAATATAATTTTTAATCTCTTTAATATATGCCTCATCTACCAAATCCACTTTGTTTAATAAAATAATCATTGGAACATATGATTTATTCCTATCAAGTACATCAATAAATTGATCAATAGTTACATCATCTCTAAAAAGTACATCGGCATTATGCATTTCATACTCATTAATAATTGACCTGATTGCTTTTTCATCAAGATGCGAAAGTGGAACAGTTGATGATACTTTTACTCCACCTAATTTTTTTCTATTAACAGTAACATCAGGAGGTGTTTGGTTAGGTCTAATTCCAATATTATTCAATTCTTTTAATATTACATCTAAATGTTGTGGATTTAATGTATCTAACACGACAACAATTAAATCGGCAGTTCTAGCTACAGACAAAATTTCTTTACCTCTACCTTTACCACTGCTTGCACCAGTAATAATACCTGGAATATCGAAAATTTGTATTTTAGCATTTTTATGTTCCATAATTCCTGGAACAATATCTAAAGTAGTAAATTGATAAGCTCCAACTTTACTTTCAGCATTAGTAATTTCATTTAAAAGAGTAGATTTACCAACAGAAGGAAATCCAACAAGAACAACAGTAGCATCACCAGTTTTTTTAATATTAAACCCTTGTCCTTTAGAACCAGAACTACTTCTTTGTAAAGATTCCTCTTTCAATTTTGAAAGTTTTGCTTTAAGTTTACCAATATGATGAGAAGTGGCTTTATTATAAGGCGTCTTTTGAATCTCTTCTTCAATATCTTTAATTTTCTCTTCTATACCCATTAAACCACCAAATTATTAAAAAAAAAGACAGAAGATTAGGAAAAATCCTAATCAAATTATTTATTTGCCAGCGACAGTATTATTAAAGTTTACTTGCCACAACATTACTCCTTCTTCAGTATGGACATTTGTAAATATGTCCTGACCAGCTCCACCTAAAAGATATAATTTAGTAAACATAGAATTGGCTAATTTATTACTGATAAGGATTGGAGTATATTTGTTCTTTTCACCCATTAAGAATAATGTATAATTAGCATCCTTAACATTCCCAACAGATTCGTTTTTCATAAGATATCCATCTTCAACAACAATAAGGTTGGAAATATTTAATGGATTATATACTGTTTTATTAACATATATTTGGCTTCCATTATGGGTGTATACAGCTTCAGTATAAGCAGAAGTTGTATTATTGCCCGTTCCTCTAGTAATAACTGCATTAACAGTCATACCACCATCAACAATCAATGATAATTTACCAGAAGATCCTGATTCAACTTTAACTTGTTCTGTAGGAACATAATAATTATAATTTTCAGAGCTTTGATTTTTAAAGTCCCATGCTCCAAAGTAACTCCACCATCCTGCTTTTTGAAGCATATCTGAACTTGCAACAAATATTACTGGACGTGGTTTGGAAGGATGAGTGTATCCTACAATTTCTTTTGCTTGATCTGTCGATAAATCATATTTATCTATTAAAGTTTTTTGAGCATTTTGCTTTGTCATTGGTAAAATATCAATTAAAATTTTTGTAGTTTTACCAGTGTCCCCAGTATAGTTAATTAATGCATCAACAGCACGCTCACCAGAAGTATCTAACATTCTAAATATACCTGCAGACAATTCTAAATTATCCGTTGTCATGGCTTGACCTAGCCAAAATGCACGGCTACCAGTTTGACTACCTCCATCGAAAGTTACTTGTCTATCAGCAGCAATTTCAAAGAGGTAACCGAAGTCCCACCAAGAAGTTATTACAGTATCATTACTTGTATGTTCATTAATCCATTCCATTGAATTCCACATTGGATCACTTGTTCCAGGAATTACATTTTCTGAAGTGATATATGCTCCACAAATCGATGGAGATACCAATGCTAAAACTAATGCTACAACCACAACATATTTTTTAAATGGAACTTTTGTAGATGCAGAATTTGATTTAATAGCATATATTGCAATTGCCCCAACAACAACAATCACAAGGAATAATAAAATACCATAAGTATTATTGATTTGTGTTAATGGAATAGCAGTTAAAAATCCAGTTAAGAAAACAAGGAACATTAGCCATTTATCACTATCTAATTTATTTTTAATGTAATCAGTAGCATACCCCACAAATATACCAGTCATTAATGCGAATGGCAATACAAGAGTTGTAATAAACCTTGATCCTCTACTTACTGCAAGTATAGTGATGAGTGTCCAAACAAGGAACAATGATGCATATAATACAGTTAATCTTTTTGTATTAATCATCTCATCAACAGAACCAAAATCGTTTAAATCGTTTAAAGATAATTTAAATTTACGTTTATCATCAAGTTTTTTAGCTGAAGATAATCTTTTAGATTTATGTGGTTTTTTATAAGTTAAATCGTCTGATTTTACTTTAACATTTCTAAGTTTAAATGCTCTAGAAATTAATAAATATAAAACAATTAAACCAGTAAATAATATAGTTATACCACCAATACCATTAACTACGCCATTAGTATTAGCTAAAAATGCTGAAATCATTCCTTCACCAAGCATGGCAGGCATTTGCATCTCTGCAACAGAAATAAGTACATTAGGGAATCCACCAACTACAGTAGAAGCTGATTGCAATGAAAGTAATCCCATTACTCTTCCAAATATACCAGTTACCCCACCAACACCTTGGAACAATGCAAGTCCAATAAATCCAATTACACCAATTAAAATAATTGATACTAAATCTTTTTGATGAATAAACCATTGAAACTTGTTTGAATATTCTTGTACATCATCATCACCAATATTAAAGAAGTAGCATGCAATTAAATAAACAATAGAAAATATTCCCATCAAACCAACATAAAATATGTAACCTGTCCAAGATATTGAAAATAGTCCTATTGAAATAATTGAAATTAAGGCAAAAATAACTTTAAGAATAATATTTTTCGCCCTTATACTCTCTACAAAGAAGAATATAAACAATAATGAAAATATGTAGTAAAACATATCTGTATCGAAAAATCCAGGGAATGTGTGTGCAAAGTAGTTTGGAGCTAAAACTATGATTAAAGTTGCCACAATAGCTCCATAATCATTAGTTAATCTTCTTGAAAATATAAATGCTGGAATAACCGCAAGAGATGCAATAATAGCACCAGTCCAGAATGCAATCTCCCTTACAGAATAATCACCTAAATATTGATTCGCCATATCATAGAAAAATGAAGTTACATAAACAATTCCCAGCTCATAGGAAATATTATTCCCATCAGGAGCATACCTATGCATATCCACTTCTTTTCCATCTACTATTTTATCTCCCACGTAACCATGATCAATGTAATCCTCTGTAAGCCTTAAATTATAATATGAATCCATTTCACTAAAATAAGGAAGACCAGAAGCATCATGATAATCTCCTTTAATCTCATTAGGAATTACATTAAGATCGGCTGCAGGAGTTCTTAATGCAAAGACAACTGCTAAAAGTATTAAAACAATTATAACACCCTTAGTTATTGTCATTAATGTTTGTCTATTCATAAAATCCTCTATTTAATTAATTAAATCTAATTGTTTAGTATAAAAACAATTTATCAAAGTTATATTATTATAAATTTTTTAATATTAATATTAAAATAAAAATTATCTTCAAGTTGTCATAACTAAAAGATTATTTCTATTAGATAAAGTATATAATTTTTAACATTATTAAGTATTTTGTATATTAAAAAGTAAACATTTTTATAATAAAAATAAAAGCAAAATATCAATAATCCAACATTAATAAAAAAATCTTAAATAACTAATAAAAAAATTAGTATAAGATTAGTTTAAAATTCAAATTAAATTTAAAAAAAATAATAAAAAAAAGAAAATTAAAAAATTATTTTAATTTACTTTCAAGTTCCTCTAAAGAACATGTAAATCTACATTTTGGAAATCCTTTACAACCTATAAAATCTCCATAACGACCAGAACGCTTAACAAGGTCTTCACCACATTCAGGACATTTACCAACAATTTCAGGAAAATGAGGTTTAGTATTCTCTTTTCCACAATTTGGATCGAGACATGCACGTTGACGAGGTTTTCCAAAAGATATTATTGGTAATCCACACTTTTCACAATTTTTCTTTAAGAAATTAACCCCTTTTGGAATAGAATAAGTAACATTACAGTCAGGATAATTAGAACACCCAACAAAATAACTTTTATTTTTACGTGAATATTTTTTAATTAAATTTCCACCACATTTACATTTACCAACAATATTACTTTCTTGATAAGCTTCATATAGTTTAGAACCAATTTCTTTACTATTTTTTTCTATATCTCCTAAAATAACTTTAACTTCTACTTTTCCTTCAGAAATTACATTTTCTTTAGTATCTTTATCTTGATCTATTCCTTCAAGCTTATTTTCAAATCCTCTAGTTAGTTCTTCACTTGTAATATCATTACAATACTCACTTAAAGTATCAATCATATTTTCTCCAAGTTGATTAACTTCAATTTTAGATCCAGATATGTATTTTCTATCATACAATTTAGCTATAATGTCTGCACGAGTAGCTTTAGTACCAAGTTCTCTTTTTTCAAGCTCTTTAATTAATGACGCTTCATTATATCTTGCAGGAGGTTTAGTTTCCTTTTCTTCTGAAATAATATCCTCAACAGCTATTAAATCTCCTTCATTAATATTAGGGAATTCTTCATCATCAATTTTTTTAAATGGGTAATGATCTAACCAACCGTTATGAGTGACTCTTCTACGTCTGAAATTGAATTTTTCCCCTTCAATATCTACAGTAGTACTCATAGTTTCAAATTTAGCTGCCTCAAAGAATACTGAAATGAATCTATATACAATTAATTCGTAAATCTTTTCCTCATCTTTAGATAAATTTTGAGGTAAAATTCCGGTTGGATGAATCGCAGGATGTGCTGCATCTTGTTTTTTACCTTCATTAGGTTTCAATTTTGATGGTAATTGAGAGATGTGTTTTTTAAAGTTAGAATCGTTGGATAATTGTGAAAAAATTGATTTAAAGTCTAAGCTTTCAGGTAATTTTTGAGAGGAAGTACGTGGATATGAAGTATATCCTGCTGTATAAAGACTTTGAGCTATTACTTGAGTTCTTTTAGGTGAAAAACCAAATACAGCATATGCTTCTGACTGCAATCCACCCAAATTAAATGGAACTGGTGGTTTAGTTACAGAATTAGATAATTTAATTTTATCTACAATAGCATTTTTACCTTTACATTTTTCAAAAATTTCTTCAGCCCGTTTTCTCTCAAAAATTTTTCCTTCAACATGTTCCACCTCAATATTTCCCTCTAAGAGAGCTTTAATAATCCAATAAGGCTCTGGAACAAATTTTTTAATTTCTTTTTCCCTATCCACTAAAATAGATAATGTAGGAGTTTGGACTCTACCTGCAGATAATTTTAAAAATCTATTTTCAGCTGTACTTACAGATTTCATCAAAGCTTTAGAGATGTTAACACCAAAATAAAAGTCTAAAATATGTCTAGCTATACCACTATCTACTTGATGCATATCAATTTCTATTTTATTTTCATAAGCCTCAAGAATATCTTTTTTTGTTAAGGTAGAAAATTTCATTCTTGATGATTTATCTATTGTATCATCACCACATGCATATTTCAATGCATTATATCCTATTAAAGTCCCTTCTATATCATAATCACAAGCATGAATGTATGAATCTGCACCTTTTCCAAATTTTTTAATAGCTTTAACATAATCCTTTGTATATCCTTTAGTTTTATCAATATCGTATAAAGGAGCCCAATGCAAATCAAAAAAAACTTTTTCCCTAGGCTTATCAGGAACTAATGAAAATAAGTGTCCAACAGCCGATAAAACTGTTATATTTTTATCATCTTTTTTTAATTTCCAATATGCAACTTTTTTATTATATTTATACTTCTTAGCCTTTGGTGAAAGTGCTTGTGCAATTTTTTCAGCAGACTTAGGTTTCTCACAAATAATTACTTCATCCATCATACCATACCAAAATTTTTTAAAAAAATTATTGAATTAAATATAATAAGTCATCTTATATAAAAATATTCCTATTAGAAATCACTGCTTGAAATTTAAAGAATTCTCGCTAATTAAATATTTTTAACTATAAACTTATTTTAATAACACTATTTTGTCTGTTTTTATAGTAACTTTTTATGAACAAATAACTTTTCAGATAATATTTAACAAATCTTTAAGAGATTTTTTTAACTCTAATGAATCTTATTAAAGTGGCAAGCTAGATTAACTCTTAAAACTACTGAAAAATAAATAAATTATAATTTGACTCCGTCTAATAATTTATGGTTAAAAAAGATTAAGAGTCAATTAATAAAATTAAAAATATAACTATTTTATGAAGAATTAATCCAAATTGAGATGGGAAAATAATTAAAATAAAAAAAACTTTAATTTTCTATATATTTCGGAATCATTAAGGATTTATATTTCTTTGTTAGAATTAATTGTTAATTTTTATATATTTCCTATTTTTTAAAAACTAATTTTACCAATAAAAATATCCATTAAACTATTAACTAATTAATTTTATAAAAAAATATTTTATTTTTTCAACAGAAAATAATCTAAATAGTATTGTCTAAGAATCATTATGTAAATATTAAATAACCTCTAGAAAAAAGCTTTTAAAACAAAAAAAATAACAAGTATATTTCTACACACTTGTTATTTGCTTTCATGAGAATCAATCAACTCTGTTAACTTTTTGATAATTATATCTGTACTTATTCCAGATTTTTTGCTTATATCATTAACAGTTGCTTTTTTCAACATGACTTTAGCAATTGGAGTTTTTAGCAATTTGAATTTTTTGTGAATCTTTGGGATTTCATCAATAAGAAACGGATATTTTTCTAAAAGATAATCTAATTTTGTTTCTTTTGTGATTTTTTCCATTTCATCATCTCATTTATAGTACTTTCACATCAGGATTTTTATCTGAAAATTTTTCTTTTAAAATTTCACAAATCTTTTCATGTTCCATACCTTTCTCTTCCATATTTTTAATGACTTTGTATGCTTGGAACAATGAGGATGGTCCTATTTCAGAACTAAAATAACCAATTCCTTGATTCCATGCAAATAGTTCAAATACATCATCAAATGCAGCAGAGTCAACTCCATGAATATAAGCTTTAACTAATTCTCTGGTTGCTTGACGCATTCTTCCTGCACCAACAGCATTAGTTAGTGATAAAAGCAATCTTGTTTCATAAGGCAAATATCTTTTTTTATCATTCCAAGTTAAATCCCAAAATTTTACTGCAACATCTCCAAGCTCATTATCTATTATGGGCATGTTAGTAAGAGCAACAGGACGCATAAATATATTCTTTTCTTCATCTTTTACTTCTATACGATAAAAATAGGCATGGAATTCCTGTTCATCCACTTTTTTAGTATAATGTTCAAATCCTAAATCTTCCATTACTTCATATAAAGGAATTGGATCAAAATTCTGTACAATTTCTAAACCTTCTCCTTTTTTAAGTTTCATTGCTTGTTTTTTCAATCCAGGAAAAAAGTTTTTAGCAATTCCTCTTACATCAACTTTTTTAAATTCATCTCTTTTATCTTTCCAATCTTCATAACTCATAAACAATTCACCTTTTTTTATTTAATTATTTATATTCAAAAATTTTTTATTGAATTTTAAATTAAGGTATGCCTAAATTTAATATTTAAATCTTTTGTAACTTATTAAGTAGGAAAAAGTAGTAAAGTTATAAAAATTAATAAACTAAAAAATTAGTAAATAAAAATGTTTTAATAATTGAGCTAAATTTATAAAAAAAGTAATGAGAAGGTTAAATTAATTATTTAACCTATATTATATTTTTGCAAAAGTAAAAGTTCTTCAGTAGATACTTTTCCACCTTCTTTGAACTTTTTAAAGATATCTTCAGCTTTTTGTTTTTCTTCACGATTTTTATTAGATTCAGATGAAGATTTTTTATCTAATTTTTTCTTTTTAGGTCTATTAGAACCTAATTTTTTATTAATAACATGAATATCGCTTAAAATAGCTTTAAATTCTTCATGTTTTGCTGCTGCATTTTGACGTGCTTCAATGAACTTTTTATGAGCTTCATCAGCAGCAGTTCTAATATCATCAGTTTTTCTGAAGTATTTTAACATTTCTTCATGTGCAGTTTGTGCTTTTTCAGAAAATTCAATAACTTTTTCATGTTCTTTTTCAGATTCTTTTTTAAGTTTTTGAGCTTCATCTTTAGCAGATTTGTCTTCGTGAATTTCCATTAACTGTTTTCTTAAATCATTAGCATTTTTAACTAACTGATTTTCTTTTTTAATATCTAAAACGCGAGTTTCAATAATTTTATCAATTTTTTTGATTTCATTTTCTAATTTAATTTTATCGCGTTTACCGGAAGTCCATTCAATATTTTTAATTTTATCATTAACACTATTACGTGCTTTTTTAGCTGCTTCAACAGCTTTGTTAATTTCATTACGTTCATTTCTGAACTCAATAGCTTTGTTTAAGTTTTCTTTTAATGATGCATTTAATTCATCACGAATTTTACGTTGTTCCTTAGCTATTTTATTGAATTCTTCTCTTTCATCAGCAATTTTGGAGATTTCAGCTTCTTTTTCATCTTTTTGTCTTCTTACACCAGCTATGGTGTCTGCAAGTACAAAATTAGATTCAGGAAGTCCAGAATTAGACTTTTTGTCTTCAGTTTTTTCTTTTTCAACAGTTACTATGTCTTTTTCAGTGGTTAATTGATTAAGAATTTCATCTAAGACTTTAGTTAAGTCTTTTTCATCTACTACAATATCAGCAATTTCTTTTACAGAATCTTTTGCATTAAATGCAATTCCGTACCCAGCTGATTCAATCATGGAAATGTCATTTGCGCCATCTCCAACAGCAACTACTTCATCTAAAGTAATTCCTGCATCTTCAACATAATCTTTTAAAATATCAAGTTTAGAACCAGATACTAAAGGACCAGTCACTTCACCAGTTAATTTTCCATCTTCAACTGTGAAACTATTAGTATAAACTTTTTCAATACCAAGTTTATTTTTAACCTTTTCAGCTACTACATCAAAACTACCACTAATGATAGCTACATCTAAATTTTCTTCTTTTAAACGTGCTATAGTTTCAGCAACCCCATTCATTAATGGAAGTTCATCAGCAACTTTTTGAATTTCATCAATAGAAATTCCTTCAAGAAGCTTAACTCTTTGGTTAATAGAAGTTTCAAAGTCAATTTCACCTTGCATAGCTTTTTCAGTAATTTCAGCTATGTCCTCTTCAACATTTGCTAATTTCCCTATCTCATCGATTGCTTCTCCATCTATAATAACGTTATCTAAATCAAATACTACAAGTTTAATCAATAATACCACCAAATTATATTAAATCTAGCTCACTTAATCTATCGTAAGCTCTTTCGACACCAAGTTTAGCATCACTACGGGTTTTAGCTCCAGTACAAACAACCTTACCAGAGCCAAATAATAATAAAACAACTTTAGGATCAGATAATCTGTATACTAAACCAGGAAATTGTTCTGGTTCGTATTCTGTGTCCTCAAGTTCTAAAGCTACAGCTTCTAAATTTAATGTGGACTCCAAGTTAGCAGATGCCACAATATTTTGAATTTTAATTTCAAATTCATGAGGAATTTTGGTGTCAATAGTCCTCATTAAGTCTACAGTTTTTTTGATTGCTAATTTTGAATCATCAATAGACTTTGCTCCAGTACAAACAAGCTTACCAGAGCTAAAAATTAATGCTGCGGTTTTAGGATCTTTAAGTTTGAATACTAATCCTGGAAACTGTTCACGATTAAAATTAACCCCTTCCAAAGCTTCAGACACTTCAGTTAAAACAATATCTTTGCCTATGCTTGCAGAAGCAACAATGTTTTCAATTTTAATTTCAACATCGGTCAATTTAAAACCTCCAATTAAGTTATTAAAAGTAGTAAGTAAAATTTAAGAAAACAAAAATATCAACTAAATTTTTACTAATAAATAATATTATTTAAATACTATATAAAGTTATGTTTATTTATATATATCAAATTTTAAAAAATTAATATTTAAAATTTTTAAATGAAAAGAATAAATTTTTTAAAGTTATAAGTTAGTAACTAAAGTTTTAAGAGGATTAAAATGATAGAAGTTGAAGTAAAAGCTAAAATTGATAATTTTCAAGATATTGAAGATAAATTGAATAAAATCGGTGCAAATAAAAGTAAAAAAGAATTTCAAGAAGACATATATTTTAATAGTCCAATTGTAGATTTTATTAAAACAGATGAAGCATTAAGAATAAGAACAACAAAAGAAAATAATAACAAAAACACGTTCATAACATACAAAGGACCTAAAATTGATAAATCAAGTAAAACCCGAAAAGAAATTGAAATAGCTATTGAAGATAGTAAAAAATGTAGTGAAATATTTAAAGAAATAGGATTCATAGCAGTAAGAACTGTTAAAAAAAACAGACAATATTATAATTATGAAAATTTTGAAATAAGTTTAGATGATATCGAAGGACTTGATCCCTATATGGAAATTGAAATATCTCTTGAAGATGATAGTGATTATAATGAAGCTCAAAATAGTATTTTTAAGTTATTTGAAAAATTAGGAATAACTGATGGTTTTGAGAGAACTTCATATTTAGAACTTTTAGAAAACTTATAATATAATAACAACAATTAATTATAATTATATTAAATTCATTTTAAAGAAGTGAGATTATTGCAATATTATACAAGTCATTATAATAAAGAAACTGAATTAAATTTTCCAGATGACATTACAATATACGACACCACATTAAGAGATGGAGAACAAACCCCTGGTGTCTGTTTTAGTCTTGAAGAGAAATTAAAAATAGCTAGAAAACTAGATCAATTTAAAATTGATCAAATAGAAGCAGGTTTTCCAATTGTTTCAACAAAAGAAAGAGAATCTGTAAAAGCAATAGCTAGTGAAGGATTAGATGCAGAAATTCTTGCATTAACTAGAACAAAAACTGAAGACATTGATGCTGCACTTGATTGTGATGCAGATGGGATTATTACATTTATTGGAACTTCAGACATTCATTTAGACCATAAAATGCACATAGGCAGACAAGATGCAATGAATTTAAGTCAAAAAGCCATTGATTATGCTAAAGACCATGGATTGTTTGTTGCTTTTTCTGCAGAAGATGCTACAAGAACTGATATTGATTTTTTAAAAAGAATTTACTCACAAGCTGAAGAATGTAAAGCTGATAGAGTCCATATTGCTGATACTACTGGAGCTATTACCCCACAGGGAATCGAATTTCTAGTTAAAGAACTTGTAAACAATTTAAATATTGACATTGCACTTCACTGCCATAATGATTTTGGATTAGCTGTTATAAATTCTATTACAGGTATTTTAGCAGGTGCAAATGGAATTTCAACAACAGTTAATGGAATTGGTGAGAGAGCTGGAAATGCATCTCTTGAAGAGTTAATAATGGCTTTAAAGATATTGTATGGAAAAGATTTAGGATTTAAAACCAAATATATAAAAGAATTATCTGATATTGTCTGTGAAGCTAGTGGACTTGATGTTCCTTATAACAAACCAGTTGTTGGAAATAATGTATTTAGACATGAATCTGGAATTCATGTTGATGCCGTTATAGAAGAACCATTATGTTATGAACCATACTTACCTGAATTAGTAGGTCAAAAAAGACAATTAGTTCTAGGTAAACATTCTGGATGCAGAGCAGTTAAAGCTAAATTAAATGAATGCGAATTAGATGTTAGTGATGATACCCTTATAAAAATTGTTAAAAAAGTAAAACAAACAAGAGAAGAAGGAAAATACATTAACGATGAAGTCTTTAAAAAGATTGTTAAAAGTTGTAAATAATTAGGTGTTAATTTGAACATTACTGAAAAGATTTTATCCTCAAAAACAAATCATGAAGTTTCACCAGGAGAAATTATTGAAATTCCTGTTGATTTAGCTATGTCTCATGATGGAACATCCCCCCCAACTATTAAAACATTTGAAAAAATAGCAACAAAAGTATGGAATCCAAATAAAATCGTTCTTGTTTTTGATCATAATATCCCTGCAAATACGATTGGTTCAGCAGAGTTTCAAAAAGTTTGTAGGAATTTTATAAAACAACAAAATATTACCCATAATTACATTCATGGAGAAGGAATTTGCCATCAAGTGCTTCCTGAAAAAGGATTAGTGGAACCTGGAAAAGTTATTGTTGGAGCAGACTCACATACTTGTACATATGGTGCATTTGGTGCATTTTCAACTGGAATGGGAGCAACTGACTTAGCTATGGTATGGGCTACTGGAAAAACATGGTTTATGGTTCCTGAATCAATCAAAATGGAAATAAGTGGAGAATTGAACCCTTACATTGCTCCAAAAGATATTATTTTAAATATAATAGGAAAAGTGGGAATAGCTGGAGCAACTTATAAAACTGCAGAATTTTGTGGTGAAACAATCGATAAAATGGGTGTAGAAGGAAGAGCCACAATGTGTAATATGGCTATCGAAATGGGAGCTAAAAATGGAATAATGGAACCTAATCGTGAAGTCATTGATTACATTATTAAAAATACTGGTAAAAAAGAAAGTGAACTAAATATTTTAAAATCTGATAAAGATGCCGAATACTTAAAAGAAATGCATTTTGAAATAGGAGATATAGAACCTCAAATAGCTTGTCCTAATGATGTTGATAATGTAAAAAACATTTCTAAGGTTGAAGGCATTAGTATTGATCAATGTTTAGTTGGTTCTTGTACAAATGGGAGATTATCTGATTTAGCTGATGCAGCTGAAATATTAGAAGGAAATAAAATAAACAATGATGTTAGATTATTAATACTCCCAGCATCTGTTGAAATTTATAAAGAAGCCTTAAATGCTGGTTATATTGAAACATTCATTGATTCTGGAGCCATTATTTGTAATCCAGGATGTGGTCCTTGTCTTGGAGGACACATGGGTGTTTTATCAGAAGAAGAAGTTTGTATATCTACAACTAATAGAAACTTTAAGGGTAGAATGGGTGATCCAAAATCTTCAGTATACCTTGCTAATTCAAAGGTTGTAGCTGCATCAGCAATTGAAGGTGTTATTACAAATCCAAAGGATTTATAAGTGATATAATATGACATTTAGAAAAAACGATGCCAACAAAAGACTCATTGAAAAAATAGATGAACTTGAAAATAGCTATACTAAAAACTTTTCAAATACTCAAAAAATTCTTTTAACAACAGATGGATCTATTACTGCTATTTTAGATGTATTATACGGTAAAATTACGTTATCTACCTTAGAGCAACATTTTGAGGATGCAGATGAATATCATGCAAATTTATTAAATTGTAACATTGGAGATAAAATCAATTATAGGGAAGTTATAATGCATAAAGGTGATATGCCTTTAATATATGCTATATCTCATATTCCATTATCTAGATTAAGTGATGAAGTCTGTGCTGATTTAGTAAGAGCAGATATACCTATTGGAAGAATTTTAAAAAATTATAATTATGAATCTAGACGTGAGATTAATAACATATACATTGAAAAGCCTAATGAAAAATTAAAAAAATTATTCAACACAGATGAAGATATGTTAACTCGAGACTATGTTATTATTCACAATGGGGAAATTTTAATGTGGATTAAAGAAATATTTCCAGTTAGCCACTTTACAAATATTTAAAATGTGATAAAATGGGTGTTAAACTAAAAGACATAATTAAAGCAGAATCAATTAATTTTAAAGATTTAGAAGGAAGAACAGTTTCTATTGATGCATTCAATACTCTTTATCAATTTTTATCAACAATTAGGCAACAAGATGGGCGACCATTAACTGATGAAAATGGAAATATTACCTCCCATTTAAGTGGAATATTATATAGAAATTCTTCAATGATTGAAAAAGGCATTAAACCCATTTATGTCTTTGATGGAACACCAACTGATTTAAAACGTGAAACAATAGCTAAAAGAAGAGAAATTAGAGATGAATCTGAGAAGATTTATAAAGAAGCATTAGCTAGAAATGACACTAAAACTGCCAGTAAATATGCAAAAAGATCATCAAAATTGTCTCCCGATATTATTGAATCATCTAAAAAATTATTAACTCTCATGGGAATACCATATATTGAAGCTAAAGGGGAAGGAGAAGCTCAAGCAGCTTATTTGGTTTCAAAAGGAGATGCATGGGCTGTGGCATCGCAAGACTATGATTGTCTTTTATTTGGAGCTAAAAGAGTAATTAGAAATTTAGCCGTTAATTCTAATTTAGGAAATTTAGAATATTATGAATTGAAAAAAGTACTATCCTCACTAAACATTACTCAAGAAGAGCTTATTGATATGGGAATTTTAATTGGAACAGATTTTTGTGAAGGTCTAAAAGGTGTTGGTGCTAAAACTGCACTAAAATTAGCTAAAAATAATCAATTAAAAGAAAAAATAGCCGAACTTCAAAAAGAAACAACACATGATTTAAAAGAAGTTCATGACATCTTCTTAAACCATGAAGTTAATACAGATTATAAAATAAAATTCGAAAAAGTAAAACAAGACAAACTTATTGAATTTTTATGTTATGAACATGGATTTTCACAAGATCGAGTAATTAAAGCATCAGATAAACTTAAAAATTTAAGTTCAAATCAAGGGAGTTTAGATGCTTGGTTTTAATAAGGAGGAAAATCCTCACCAAAGACTTTTTTTGCATATTCAATAGCTAAATTAGCTTGAAGAGCATATCTTTTCATCATTTCTTTTTCAAAATACTCTCTTGAAGGAGATTTTAAGATTAATTTTAATAAATTCTCATAAGATTCAATAGATAATTTCTTATTAAATCCAAATTCTTTAATCACATCGTTGTCTAATTTTTCAATGCATGGAAATTCCAAAGTTTTACAAACTGTATCGGTTGAAAAATATGTTAATCTAATTAATGGTGAAACAGATGAAATTAAAACATGATTTTCCAATTTAATCAAAGGTGGAACTCCAAATTTCCTATATCTTTCCATTGAAATTAAATTATCATAATTTTTTAAGTTATAACAATGAAGTTCTGTGTAAAAATCAGGATCAAAATAATTAATTAACTCTAAAATCTTTGAACCTATTTCAGATTCATAATATTCCTGTTTAATTGTTGAAACATACTTTGATTTATCAAAATTATAAAAATAAAATTGACCATTAGACAAATCTTTGGTTTTAATTCTTTTTAAAAATTTTATTGAAGTTTTACCTTCATTTCCATGAAGCCCCCCAATAAATAACTTAATTGGGCCTTCACCATTATCAATGTATCTAAAATAAGACATTAAAATCTAAAAAAGAGGGAATTCATGTTCCTTCTTGCCAATTTGACATGTATTCTTTTTGCCTATCAGTCAATGTATCAATTTCAATACCCATAGCCTTAAGTTTTAAACTAGCTACATTATAATCAATTTCATCAGGAGCTTTTATAACTCCAACAGGCAAATCATTATTAAGAATAAACTTTGCAGATAATGCTTGAACAGCAAAACTCATATCCATAATTTCAGCAGGATGACCTTGGCCTCTAGCTGCTGATAAATTAACTAATCTACCATCAGCAAGTAAATAGATTTTTTTACCATCTTTTAATGTAAATTCTTCAATACTTTCTCTAACTTCTTTTACAGAAGTTGATTGTGCTTCTAAATCTGGCCTATTAATTTCCACATTAAAATGGCCTGCATTAGCTAGCATACAACCATCTTTCATATATTTAAAGTCATCACCATTGATAATATCAGCATTTCCAGTAACAGTAATTATTAAATCAGCTTCTTTTACAGCTTGTCTTATAGTCATTACTCTGTAACCATCCATTCTTGCTTCAAGAGCCCTTATTGGATCAACTTCAGTTACAATAACATTTGCCCCCAATCCAGCAGCTCGAAGTGCTAATCCTCTTCCACACCAACCATAACCACAGATTACAACACTTTTGCCTGCAATTATCATATTTGTAGTTCCCATAATTGCATCAAAACTAGATTGACCAGTTCCATATCTATTATCAAATAAATATTTAGTATATGCATCATTAACCGCTACAACTGGGAATTTTAAAGCTCCATCCTTGTGCATTGATTCTAATCTATGAACTCCAGTGGTTGTTTCTTCACAAGCCCCCATTATGTGTTTTAAAACATCGGTTCGTTCATTGTGAAGAACCATAATCATGTCAGCTCCGTCATCAATAATTATATCTGGCTTATGATCAAGCACCATATTAATGGTTTGATAATATTCTTCATCATCTTGCTCCCTCCAACCATAAATGTTCAAACCTAAATCAACTCCTCCAGCTACTGCATCATCATGAGTAGATAACGGATTACAACCAGTCATAGCTACTTCAGCACCCCCTGCTTGTAATGTTAAACCTAAATTAATAGTTTTAGGTTCTAAGTGTAAACAAGACCCAATAGTAAGACCTTTAAATGGTTGAGTTTCTTCATATTCTTTTTTGATGTGTTCTAAAACAGGCATGTGTTTTTGAACCCATTCAATTTTTCTTACTCCTTCACCTGCAAGAGACATATCTTTAACTTTGCTCATAATATCTCCTATTAAATTTAGTAAAATATTATATCTTATTAAACATTTTTAAATATAATGTTTTAGTTTGAAAAAAAATATTTATGATTAAAATCAGTAAAAAACGCCTAAAAGCAAAAAATATAAATGTAATAAAGAATTAATATAATAGTTGTCTGATGCCGGGGTGGCTCAGCTGGTTAGAGCGCACGGCTCATAGGGTAATAAAGCAGTGCTCTAGCTTATTTCTGGGATACCGTGAGGCCGCGGGTTCGAATCCCGCTCCCGGCATAATATATCCCAGAATAATATATAAACTATTTTTTTAGAAAAAAGTTTTCCCAAACATTATAAATTAATATAAATACATAAGATATTTTATATAAATAATTTTCATGAGAGGATTAAATGTTATATAGAAAATTGGGAAAAACAAATGAAAATATTTCTATTCTGGGTTTAGGAAATGAAATTCCAATAAATGAAAGTGAAAATATATTTAAATATGCTATTGACAATGGGGTTAATTTTATAGAAACTTCTAATAATAGCCAAATTGGAGAATTCTTAAAGGAAAATGATTATAGAGATGAAATTTTAATTCAAGCCAAACTTGATTCAAAAAACTTTAAAAATGATTTAAACGAAAAACTTAGAAAACTCAATACTGATTATATTGATATTTATCAAATAAGATTAACTGGTCCTGATTTTAATGAATTAAAAGAATTAAATCTCTTAGACTTTTTAGATAATATTTTATCCAATGGTACTGTAAAACATTTAGGATTTGAAGCTTATATGGAAATGGATTATTTAGTGGAAATCTTAGATGATTATCCTAAATTTGAAATTGTTACAAGCCAAATGAGTTATATTGATGAGCATTATAGAGCAGGTACTCAAGGACTTGAACATTTAAAAAACTTAAACCTAGGAAGTATTGTTAAAAATCCTTTAAGAAATAACTGTTTAATTGAAAATATTCCAATAGAAATTAAAGAATTATTTGACTATTCAGATATTAAACGAACTCCTCTCGAATGGGCACTTCAATATATCTGGAATAGAGATGATGTTCATTGCCTTATAAATAACATTAAAAGTTTGGAAAATCTAAAAGAACATATAGAAGTTGCTTCAAGAAGTTATGTTAATTCATTTAGTGAAAATGATTGTGAAATCATTAGAGCCGTAGCAATAGAATATTGGCAACATAAAGGAAACATGTGTGATATTTGTAATCACTGTTTACCTTGTCCTCAAGGAGTTAATATTCCGTATTGTTTTAGAGAATACAATGTGGCAAAAATGTTAAACAATCCCCAAGCTAGTGCTAAATATTATTTTGAATTGCTTGAAGATGGAACAAGAGCAGATAGTTGTACAATGTGTGAGGAATGTGAACATTTATGCCCTCAAATGATAAATATTGCTGAAGAACTCCAAAAAGTTAATGAATGCTTTGAAGGTGATTAAATGCCAACAAGATATATTGGTGATGGATACTGGGAAATTGCAAGTCGTCAAATGAGTATTGTAAGCAGAAGTGAGCAAGAAAGATTTAAAAATGGAAAAATTACAGTTATTGGTTGTGGTGGAATTGGTGGGCAGACAATTGAAATGTTAGCAAGAATGGGAATTGGTGAGCTTGTTCTTATTGATGAAGACATATTTGACATATCTAACCTCAATCGACAATCATTATCTAGTTTAAATAATATTGGTCTTGAAAAAAGTGTTGTTGCAAAAGAAAAAGTTAGGTTAATCAATCCTTATGTTAAAGTAACTAATTATACAGAACACATCAGTGATGAAAACATCAATGAAATTATCAATGACTCAGATATTGTAATTGATGCTCTTGATAATGTTTTAACAAGAGTAATCGCCTCAAGAACAGCTAAAGAAAAAGAAATCCCCTATATACATGGAGCATTACATGGAACATTAGGTCAAGTTACCGTATTTATGCCAGAAAATAAAATTACTTATGAAAAAATGTTTAACTTAGCATCTGATGGTAAACAATTAACAGATGATATTTTAAAATCTTTAAATGAACTAACATCCAAAGTACCACCGGTTATCGGACCTACAGCCAATATACTTGGATGTTTAGAAGCATTTGAAGCTTTTAAATTTTTAACAGGGATTGGAAAACTTACGATTGCACCTAAAATGTTAAGTTTCGATTTATTAGATTTATCTTCCTTTAAGTTACAAGAGATTTAAACAATAAATCAATTTTTTACCTATTTATGAACCATAATTAAACAAATATTTATTAATTTTTTAAAATTATAGATTATATTTAATCAAAAAAGATTAACCATAAACATTATTATACTAGAAACAATAAAAAAATAGCTATCATTCTAATTTTCAAAAGTTTTATATATATTAGTCAAGAATATACTAGTCATATAGGAAGATACATTCCGACTATTTTCGAACTCAATATTATGAAAATATTGGAGTAGGATTTGATGAACAAAATAGAGAAAGAAAAAATGCAAAGAGTAATCGAACAAATGAAAGAGGATAATATTAAATTTATCCGTTTACAATTTGTCGACATTAATGGAAGTGTAAAAAATATTGTAATTCCATTTAAAGAAAGTGATATGGAAGACTTATTCGTTGAAGGAATGTTATTTGATGGATCTTCAATTGAAGGATTTGTTGGAATTAATGAAAGTGATTTGGTATTAAAACCAGATATTAATACTTACTCCAGATTATCATGGAGACCTGAAGAATCAGCTGTATGCAGATTTATTTGTGATGTATGGACTCCCGAACATGAACCATTTGTTGGAGACCCAAGAAGCGTTTTAAAAAAATCATTAGCTAAATTAGCTAAAAAAGGACTACAATATAATATTGGTCCAGAGCCAGAATTTTTTATTGTAGATATTGATGAGGAAGGATATCCCTTACCCTATGATGAAGCAGGTTATTTTGATGTAGAACCTCTCGATAAAGGACCAGATTTTAGAAGAGAATTAACTTTAAATTTAGAAGAACTTGATTTTGAAGTTGAAGCTTCTCACCACGAAGTAGCTCCAGGTCAAAATGAAATAGCGTTTAAATTCAAAGAGGCATTAAAAACTGCTGATGCAGTAATCACATTTAAACAAGCTATTAAAGCTATAGTAGACAATATGGCTACTTTTGATCAAATGGACTATAGAGTAACATTTATGCCAAAACCATTCTTTGGAGTAAATGGTAGTGGTATGCATTGTCACCAATCTGTGTTTAAAGGAGATAAAAACTTATTTTCAGATCCAAATAGTGAAAATGGATTATCAAAAGATGCAATTTACTTTATGGGAGGATTACTTGCACATGCTCCAGCTATAACTGCAATTACAAATCCAATTGTAAATTCATATAAACGTTTAGTGCCTGGTTATGAAGCTCCAGTATACAGAGCATATGGTCTTAAAAACAGATCAGCATTAATTAGAGTTCCAGCTGCTCGTGGAAAAGCTACTCGTATTGAATATAGAGCACCCGATCCAGCATGTAATCCTTATTTAGCATTTGCTGTAATGTTAGAAGCGGGTGTTGATGGTATTGTTAATAAAATCGATCCAGGCGACCCTACCGAGATTAACATTTATCAATTAAGTGAAGAAGAAAGAGAAGCAATGGGTATTAAAGTTTTACCATCAAGTTTATGGGAAGCTTATCATGCTCTTGAAGAAGACCCACTCATATTAAATGCATTAGGTAGTCATGTTAGTGAAAAATTCTTGGAACTCAAATACAAAGAATGGGATGAATATCGTGTTCAAGTATTTGGATACGAACAAAAAAAATATTTAGATATTTAAACTAAATATTATTTTTTATTAGCTTAATGGAGCTTAATTCATGTCAGAATCAGATGACAGAATGATGGAAATTTTAAGAATTCTAAATGAACAAGAAGATCCAACTGGTTCTAAAATAATAGCTGATAAATTAAAAAATAAAGGTTTTAACTTAGGTGAACGTGCTGTACGTTACCATATGAAAATCTTAGATGAAAAAGGATATACTAAACGAATAGGCTATTCTGGAAGACGAATCACAGAACTCGGAAAAGAAAAATTAGATAAAGGATTAGTCTATGAACAAGTTGATTTTGTAAACTCCAAAATTAAAGAAATGATTTATTTAACTAATTTTAGCTATATGAATCAAAAGGGAAATGTGGTAATAAATACTGCAACGATTTATGATGAAGAAGCTATTAATATAATGAAATATATTTCTGATAATGGCCTTTCTGTTAGTCACTATTTTCATTTAAATGAAATTAAAAATGAAGATGAAATCGAAATTCAAACAATTTGTGGAACAACAATTGATGGAATTTTATTAAATGAAAAAATTCCCTCACAACCACTTTATGGTGGACTTCTTAAAATTAAAGATTATCACCCAGACAAATTCACGGAATTGATTTCATATAAAAAAACGTCAATAACACCACTTGAAGCATTTATAACACCTGGAATGACTTCTATTTTAGATATTATAGATAATGGAAATGGGTACATACCAGCTAATTTTAGACTTATTCCAAGCATTAGTCGAAAAAAAGCTATAAACATCTTTGAAAACCTTAAAAAAATAGGAATAAGTGGAATTATTGAAATTTCAGAAGATGGGGAAGACACATTAGGAATTCCAGTTCCTCAAGGCATGGTGGGAATAGTTATTGTTGGTGGAATAACCCCTTTTTGTGCAATACAAGAATCAAATCACCAAATAGATATAAAAAAAGCTGAAGAAATTCAAAATTTCGAAAAATTATCTCCTTTATCAATGCAAACTAAGAAAATATTAAAAAATTGCAATAAAAACCAAACAAAAGTCCCATCTTTACTTTCAAAATCTTGGAATTTAATCCAACAAGTAAATTTTGATGTTAAAACCAAAAAAGGAGATATAATATCCAATGTTTCATATATTAAAAAAGACCAAATAGACTCTGCTCTTTCAATTATGAAAGAAACTTATAATAATAATCTAGAATATGTTAATCCCTATTATAAAATTATAAAACACCCCCATGATGATGATAAAATAGGAATAGCTACAATATGTAGTCTAAGTATTGATGGATTATTAATTAATAATGGAATAATGAGTACTCCCCAATATGGAGGGTTATTAGAACTAAATGAACATCCATTATTCATAGATTTAATTTCTTATAATAGTACATCTATTGATCCACACAAAATTTTTTTAGCTAAAAATATGACATCAATTACTGAAAATACAAGTACTAAAAAAATATTAGCTAGTTTAAAAGAAATACCCTATGTATCAAGAGATAAAGCCATTTATTACATTGATATTCTAGAAAAAATAGGATTTTCAATTTATAAAATCGGAAAACCGCGAGAATTAATTTATAATGCAAAAGTAGATAAATACAATTTTGGTGTTGTAACTGGAAGTGGACTTAACTTAATATGCTCAATTAAAGAAAAAGGAATAAATATTGATGTAAAAGCTATTGAAAAATTAATGCCTTTCGAAAAAATGGATAAGCTGTAATTAAATTACAGTTACCTCCACTTCTTCCCCATTCAAGGGCGTATGTACAAATTCAATTAAATCCTCTTGTATTTCGTATACATCAATTTCAATGGTTGGATTAATTGAATCAGCATCAAGAGATATTAACATTTTAAATCCTGTTTTTCCAAAATATTCAGAAAAATCCATGTTTAAAACTTCTCCTTCAGCAAAAATCCTATTATAAGAAATTTCGAGATTATCATGAATTTTTACCTCTTTTTTTAAATAATCTACAGCTTCTTTAGTTGTTAATTTTAATTTTTTCATAAAACTCAACTCCTTGTAGATACTTATGTTTTACTTAATATAAAACTTTGTTTGTAAAACATCGAACAATATGAAAAATAAAAAATAAAAATAAATAGCTATAAAACTTCGATGATGATTTCTTCATCATCATGAACATGTCTCATTTCTAGTAAATCATCAGCTATTGTATCCAAATCTATTTCAACAGCTTGATTTAAAATTTCACCAGTCAATTGTAAATTAACTCTAAGTCCTTCCCCAGTTATTTCATCTTCTTCAACAATACCTAGAACTTCACCAGGAGCAAAAATACGATTATATGAAATTTCTAAAATATCAGCAACTTTAACATTATTTCTAACATATTCAATTGTATCCTCTATAGACATCTGAATCTCTTTTACCATAATATCAACTACAACTAAATAGTTATAAAAAAGAAAAAAAGAATTAAAGGAATTATAAATTCCTATATTCTCTAATTGAAGTATATTCGTCGTCTAATTCTCCATATTCTGTTAATTTTTCTTTATTAGCTTCAGCATCTAAAAATAGAGAACCTTTACCATTTAAACCAATGTCTCCAGTATATTTAATAAATTTACCTTCGAATACAACCCCTTCAACTACAGGATCAACGACAATACCATCAAGCACAAATCCTTCGAGTAATCTACCAAGGAAACCGTGAATGATAATGTTTCCGTTTTTCATTTGACCACCAGGCCAACGATTTACATCACCTTCAATTTCAATAATACCTTTGGTCATGTGAATACCAGCTAAGATATCACAATTACCCATAACATGAATTCTTCCACCAGTTAAACATTCTCCACATTGTTTTCCAGCATTACCACGAACAAGGATTTGACCACCAGTCATGCCTCTCCATTCACCAATGTAAGAAGCTCCTGTGAATTCTTTAGTATCACCTTCAATTTCAAGGTATCCACCACTCATTTCTCTTCCTGCATGAGCTGCTGCATTACCTTTAACAAGGATAGATCCACCACTCATTTCAGCACCTACGTGAAGATCCACGCTACTGTTACAAATAATTTCACCATCACTCATTTTACAACCGATGTATTTTACTCTGTTTAAATCTCCGTTAAGGATCATTTTAACATCTGCAGGTCCATCAGCTTCACCTTCAACTGTTATTTTGAAGAAATCAGTAATTGGAAATCTAGAATTTCCAATTGGTACTTGATATTTAGCAAAATCTGCTTCAGTCCAAGAATAAATTTCATCTGGAATTACTTCATCAAATTCTAATGCAATTGAAGAAGTTTTTATTTGATCAAAAGTTATTGTTTTCAAATTGAACACCCCTTATTTTTGAACATCTATTCTGATTGGGTTAGATACGTAGTGATCATGTACAGGATAATTTTCCCATTTTACAGAGTAATATTGAGTGAAGAACGGCATAATATCATCAATGACTTTTTGTTCTTGTTTTTCGTATCCTTCTACATTTACCCATATGTTTTGACTTTCTTTGACTTTTACGATTTCTTTATCTTTTACTAAAATTTGACCATCTTTAATAGTGTACTCTGCAAGGGAGAAACCATCTTCAATTTCTTGATATTGAAGTGATGGGTCAATTTCATTAGGATTTATGTCATATACTGCAATGTCTGCTTTGAAACCAGGAGTAAGTGCTCCTCTATCTTCAAATCCATAGATTTTAGCTGGAGCAGCTCTTGTAATAGTTGCAATGTCATAGAAATCATATTCCCTATCAATAGTTCCAAGGGTAGTTCTTTTATGAGCCCATTTGTGTACTTCACCATTATCTATCATGTCCATTCTTCTTTTACTACTCATTAACCAGGACATAATTCTTGGATATCTTATAAATGGACCTGCATTAGGATGGTCAGTTGTTAAACATACTTTCCATGGATCATCAATGTGTAAAAACAATTCAAGACCAATAGCCCATTGTAAAGAACTAACTGGACTTTTTTGTGAGTAAATACATGGAATAATACCAGCAGCAGTTTCACATTCAATATCTTTGTTGGTCCATTTTAATCCAGATAATTTGAATAAATCATATTCCATTGGTGCATCTGCAGTCATAGTAGTGGTTTCATCGAAAGTTACCTGACCAACGTCACAAGTAATGTGATCATGAGAATTAATATATTTAGCAATTTCTTCAGCACCAGATGCAGCATCTTTCCAACTGTTACCAGTGTAAGAGTGGAATTGTAAGTGACAAATATGCATAACTTGATCTCTTATTGTAGCATTAGAACTCTTCTTAATATTTTTAACAGAATCTAAAGTTGCAAGAGTAGTAGGTACATTACCTGGATGACCTAAGTCATTTGGGTGAATATGAATAGAATGCGGAAGACCTAACATTTCATTTGCTTTAGCTAACGCCATTACGACTTCTCTAGATGTTACATCAAAGTAAGGTGCTTTATCATCGTATCCATGTACATTCATACCCCATCCCCATGCTTCACTACCACATGGATTCACAATTTTAATACCGTACCCTTTAGATATTTTTAACCATGCAGATACAAATGCTGCTAAATCTTCAATATTATTTTCTTTTGCATATTCCATTACAAACCAGTTGTTACCAAATAATGGTAAAGCTGGAACATCAATATTAGGAATAGTAGCAATTTCTTCGTGAGTGTGTTTTGCTTCAAGTGGAGGCATAGCTGCTTCTACAACAGTACCATAACCTAATCTTGAATATCTGTAACCAGTTGCTGGACAACTTGGAATTGAAAAACCAGATTCAGATCTTAATACTTTAGTTTTCTGAGTAACACCTCTTCTTGAATCTTCAGGTCTGTATAATCTACCAACAACTAATTTTGGTCCTGCAATATGTGAGTGAGGATCAACACCTGCCGGCATGACAATTTTATTAGTGACATCAATTACTTTAGCTTCTGATGATACATTGTCTACGATGATGTCATCTTTAAACATTACGTCTTTTTTCTCCCCATTGATTCCATTAGCAGGGTCGTAAACAATACCATTTTTAAGTATATATTCCATTATATCACCATTTAGAGTGCGTTTGGATTAGGCACATATTTTGGAGCGACATTTGGCTCTTCTCTGAGTTTCATTACTCTTTCTTTTAATTCTCTAACAATCCATTCGTCATCACGACATGTTTCAGGCTTGTCAATAGCTTTTTTCATGTAAATAGGAACTCCATCCATACGATAACTTGTACCTGCACATTCGACAGCAATGAATGAACCAGGCAATACTACATCAGCAAGTTCAGTAGATGGTCCCCAGTGAATATCAATTTGAATTACAGGAATATCAGCTAAGTGTTGATTAGCTCCATTTGGGAAGTGAGCACCAGGATCTGCTGCAATAACCATGAAACAATCAGGTTCTTTTCTGGTAAGTAAATCAATAGTGTTTGTTTCACCTAACATATATCTAGTGTAACCTCTACAGAAATCAACACCAAATGCAAAACCAGTTTCGAAAGCCATGAAAATGTTGAAACCATTTACATTAAAGTGACCTCTCATTGGAGTAAGGCCCCATTTGGAGAATTTGTTTAAATCTTGAATCATTTTAATTGCAATATCTATGTTTCTTTGTTTAGATAATGTATGAGTTAAACCTAAACCAAAGAAAAGAGTACCAAATTCAGCATTTTTCATTTCTTCACATAATTCATAAATATCTTCTTTAGGGATTCCAGAAATTACATCTTGGTATAATTCTTTTCCTTTTAATACTGCACGGATAGCATTGTAGAAACCATAATCCCCATTTTGTTCGAAACCAATCCATTTATCAGAACATTTAGCAGTATCTGAAAATTTAGGATCCATAGTTACAACAGTTCTATCAAATCTTCCTCTTTGTCTAAAGTATCCACGACAGAACACAGCATATCTAGCCATGTGTCTTGGGTGAGAGTTCATAGCATTACTTCCAGAGTAAACAATGACATCTGCTCTGTTTTGAACTTCCCCTAAAGTTTGAATAGGATATCCTGCATTTTGTACAGCTTGTAAACTTGGTCCGTGACAGATAGTAGCTTGATTATCTAATACAGCACCAATATACTCACCTAATTCTAAACCTTCTTTCATACATTCAGTAGATGTTTCAGACCATCCATAAAATACTGGTCTAATAGAATTAGCAATATATTCAGCAGCTTTATCTAAAGCAGTGTCCCAATCTACTTCCATGAGCTCTCCATTTTCATCCCTAATCATTGGAACAAGTAACCTTTGATCCATATCTTCCATGATTTTACTTGCTCCTAATCTGCATGCATGTCTTACAGCAACAACATGATTATCTTTAACTAAGTAATCTAAATCATCACAATTACATCCACAAAATGCACAAGTACAATTTTCCACAATGTAATCATAATCTGTAACAGGTGGTTCATAAGTCATGATCAATCAACTCCTCCCATTTACGTCCTTTGTATACTGGCCTTTCGCCTAAAGATTCCATGTTTTCAACAACATCATTATCATCTTCATCAACATATTTTTTGTATACCCACCTCATTAAATCAGCCATGAGTAATACTTTTCTATCAGTTTTTTCTACAGTACATTTAACACCTTTGTAAGTAGGGTCAGAACAACAGTAAGTATCATGACTTACAACAGTATTAGCCCATGGGCCTTTACAAATAAATATAGTTCCTTCATGAGGAGCATCTCTAGATACTGCAGCATTTACAACAACTTCTCCCCAATCAGTTTTAACTAAAACAGTGTCCCAATTGTTTACACCTAATTTAGCCATATCTCTTGGATCCATATAACAAGTTCCTGACACGTTTTTATATTCTTCTTTTAAGGTAGAACCTCTTTTCTTACATGCCCCTTGATAAATATCAGATCCAGTGTTTAACATACATTTAAGAACATCAGTAGTTCCTTCACCAGTAATTTTTACATCAGGCACTACAGGTTTTTCTAAATAAGTATTAGCATAATGCATTATTATTCCTCCTATTCTAACCATATAGCATTTACTGGGCAAAACATTTGACATGTTCCACACAATTCACATTTTTCAGAACTGAATAATTTAATAAATCCGTTTTCTACCATGATTACGACTTCTTCAGTTTTTGCACCATTACCACCAGCATTTTCTGGACTGATAGCTGCGTTAACAGGACAAGCAATTACACAAATCCCGCATCCTAAACAATTATCTTGATTAACTTTAAGTTCCATATAAACACCTAGTCTTTAATTGCATCTAAAGCTTCTTTCCAAGTTGTTGAATTTATAGGAGTATGATCAATTTCAGTTCTGGTTACAGTAATTGCACCATTAGGACAAGCATTAGAACATGCTTTACAGCGAATACAATACTCATCATTAGTGATGACATGATCTAATCTTGAACCAGGTGCATTAGAAATTGGGAATGCTAAAGCATTACAATTACAAATATCTACACATGCTCCACAAGCTTGACATTTATCCTGATCTACTTCTAAAGTTCCTTTAAATGGTTTTTTAGTTTTAGCTGCGTCAGTTGGACAAACACCTTCACACCAACCACAATATACACAAAGTTCTGAGTCAATGATGGAATTCCCTTTAACAACAGCTTTAGCAGGATTTAAGTCATATTCTCCATAAGAACAAGATCTACAAACTGCTTTAATTGCATTTGTAGGACAAGCTTTTTTACAAACAAGACAATAAACACAATTGTCAGTGTTAATTTCAATAGATTCTTTACCTGTTTCTTTATCTACAATAATTGCTTCTGCAGGACATAATTCTTCACATACCCCACAGTAGATACATTCATCTTCATTTACTTCAATTTCACCAGTTACTAAGTCAGCACGTACTGGTAATTTTCTTTCAATGACAATAGCATCACGAGGACATGCAATTTCACATCTTTTACAGTAAATACATTCATCGTCGTCGATTTCGGAAAAAGCGTTATAATGAGGATATGCTTCAATTTCTCTAATCGGCACGTCATTAATAGTTAATACTAATGCGTCAACAGGACATAAACCACTACACATACCACATAAAACACATTTATTTTCGTTTACAGTAATCTTTTGAACATCAAAATCATCACGGAAATTTTGAGCGATTTTATCATGTCCACTAAAGTAAATTGCATTAGACACTCTACTACGAGCATCAACAGCAATTGCATTTAATTCAATTGCGCCAACAGGACAAGTAAATTCACAAATTCCACACCCAAGACAGATGTCATCTTTAAAAGACAAGTTTCTTACTTCTTCGGCAGATCTTGTGATGTCAAAGTTATTGTCGTTGACCTCTTTTAAATTTCTAATCATATTCAATCTCCAAAATTTTTATCGAATTAGTTGGGCATTCGTCTTTACATAGTTGACAACCACAACATTGTATGGAGTCTACATGTGCTTTTAATGATTCTAACTTAATAGCTTTCATCGGACACATGCTTACACATAAGCCGCAACCAATACAAGAATCTTCTACTTTAGCTTCGAAATTTCTTTCTCGGCAAATATTCACAATTTTACGACTCTGATCTGGTTCATCAAATATGGCCTCAGTCATCTTTAAAAAATCGCGAGGAGATAATTCAGTGATAGTCCGCGCAACCTCTATTGAATTCCAAGATAAGTTCCTACCATTCAAATAATGAGATATTGTCGATCTATCAACGCCTAACTCCTCAGCAATTGCTTGGTGACTTTCACCCGCATCTTTTAATTTGACCGCGGCCAAATATTTTAAACCAGATGCTATATGTTTTGGCATTTTGAACCACCATGTGTAATGATTACACATATGTTTTTTATTAATAAATACTTGCCTACTAAAATCAAGACACAAATTTTAAATATAACTGTGGTAATAATACACATTAAAAAATTATAAAATTAATTAAAATTTACTAAATTATAATTTAAGACTATATTATAACTTATAGATATAAATAATAAAGAAAATAAAGTAATAATAAAAAATAATTATTAAAAATACTTTAATATAATGAAAATATGATTTTATATGAAAAAAATATCATACTAACTACCATTAAAAGTATTACAAAATATGCATAAAATAATGAAAATTTTTAGGCTTACCTAAAATATGTTGATACTACACATCAACAAATATCGGTTAAGTTAATAATCATTGTTATTATAAATATTACATGGGGATTATAAAATGAAAATAGTATCTATTGTTGGAAATAAAAATTCTGGAAAAACTTCATTAACTACAAAACTTATTAGAGAACTTACAAAAAGAGGATATAATGTAGCTTCAGTTAAACATTCTCATCATAATATAGAAATGGATAAACCGAACACTGATACATGGCGACATAAACAAGCTGGAGCTAATTTAGTTGTGGGTATAGGTTCCACTACATTTTTTAATGTAAAAGAAGAATATGATTTAAATAGAATTCTATATTTACTAAAACATTTAGGTAATTTTGATTTTGTAATTATTGAAGGATTTAAAAAATATAACTATCCCAAAATAGCAACATCACCGGAAATTGTTGATGAATATACAATAAAAGAAGTTAATCCCTTTGAAGCAGATTATGAAATGATTAATGAATTAGCTGACCTTATCGAAGAAAAGGGCCATGACATTGTTGATACATTATTTTTAGATAATTGCGGATACAATAATGGAGAAGAAATAGCTCATGAAATTCGAAATGGAAATATTAAAACTGATGAATTAGATGATGTACACAGTTACCTATCTGTTAACGATAAAGTGATTGGATTAAACAGATTTGTTAGCGATTATATTAAACAAACCCTTGTTGGAATCATAAATAGTCTTCATACCAAAGAATATGGTGTAGATACTGTTGATAAAATTGAAGTGCTAATAAATGATAAAGAAAAAATAGATTCCGCTATTAAAAAATCTGATATAATAATTAACGGTGAAAAAATTGAAATCAATGAATTTGTAAAGTCAATAGTTGCAAATTCAATTATAGGAATTGTCAAATCCCTTCAAACTAATGAAAAAGCTAAAAATATACAAATAGATATCGAAAATATCGAAAACAATGACATTTACAATGCAAATGTTTCTCTTATAATAAATGATGAAATTATTAAAATCAATGCGTTTGTAAAAGGTATTTTAAAAGAAAGCATATTTGGAATATTAAAAACATTACATATTGATGATGAAATTAAAGATGTGAAAATTGATGTGGAGATTGAATAAATGAGTTCCCAACCTGTAAAAGATAAATTTGATCGCCCCATCATATCTTTAAGAATAACATTGACAAACAGATGTAATGTTAATTGTTTATACTGCCATCACGATGGAATGGTTTCATCAAAAGATGAAATGACTCCTGATGAGTTATATACAATTTGTAAAATAGCTAAAAAGATAGGCGTTAGAAAAATCAGAATATCTGGTGGAGAACCATTAATTAGAAAAGACATAGTTGAAATTGTTGAAAAAATTTCTAGTCTTGGCTTTGAAGATATATCAATGACAACAAATGGTGTTTTATTAGAAAAATATGCCCAAGATTTAAAAGATGTTGGACTTGATAGAGTAAATGTTAGTTTAGATACTTTAAATCCTGAAACTTATCAATTTATTTCTAAAAAAAATTATTTAGACTCTGCAAAAAAAGGAATTTTAAAAAGTGTTGAAGTAGGATTTTATCCTGTTAAAATAAATATGGTTATAATGAAAGACATTAATCAATTTGAAATTAAAGACATGTTCAAATTCTGTAAAGATAACAATATTGTACTTCAATTAATTGAATTGATAGAAAGTGAAAATTGTGAAGATGATGAATTTAGTGCAGAATATCATTATAACCTAGATACTATCGAAGAAGAATTGTCTAATATAGCTGATAATATTAAAACACGTAAATTTATGCAAGGCCGTAAAAAATATTACATCAACGGTGGAGAAATCGAAGTAGTTAAACCTGTTGACAATAGTAATTTTTGTGCAAACTGCAGTAGATTAAGAATAACCCCTGACGGTAAAATTAAACCTTGTTTGCTTAGAAATGATAATCTTGTTGAACTAATTTCTCATGTGAGAAATAATGAAAGTGAAAAAAAATTAGAAGAAATTTTCATTAAAGGTATTGACAATCGAAAGCCTTTTAATTAATAAAAAAAACTATTTTTAAATTAAATTTCTATTAAATCAAAAAAAGAATAAAAAAATAAAGCTAAATAGCTTTATTATAACTTTTTAGCATGAGATATATGATCAGTGAATGGAATACGTTGATCTACATCAAATCCACTTTGATATCCATATATTTCTTTAACTTTGTTGTTTACAGTGTTCCATACTTTTGCTACAGGAATTTCACATGGACATACTTCACTACATTGGCCACAATTGGTACATGCATCAACCATGTGTACCATACGAGTTAAATGGAAAAATGGTGCAGCAGGAGTGTATCCACCAGGTACCCACTCTGGACCTTCTGCTTCAAGACAACAATCCTCACAGAAACAGAGTGGACATGCTTCACGACAACCATAACATTTCATACAAGAAGAAAATTCTTCATCATATTTGTAAAATACATCAATAATATCTCCAGTTGTACCTGCAAAATCTTCTTCTTTTTTCTTAGCAGAATTTTTAAGCATTACGTTGTTAATTTTTTCTCTTATTTCGACACCTTTTTCAATTGGTTCTTCAACAGCAATTAAACCTGCATCAATAACCTCTTGAAGGATTTTAGCTCCTTTGTCAGAAAATGTTTCAACAAAAGTAGCTTTACCAGCTAAAGGACCAATTACTCCCCAATTTCCTAGTGCAATGTCAGTGTTTGATGGGATTTTTAAAGAACATCTTTGACAATTCTCTCTTCTACCCATTCCTTCTTCTTCTAAATCTTCGATACCAAATGCTACTTCTCCATCAGCAGTTTCCATTATGAGTTTACCCTTAGCAATTTCTTCTTTGATAACATCTTTAGGATTTAATTCATATACATCCTTAATCATTTTCATGGTTGGTACTGGAGGCATTGTTCCACCACAGTTTACACCAATCATAATTACATTGTCTTCAATGATTTTGCCTTTTTTCATTAATTCTCTCATAGTCATTGCATCACAAGGTTTACAAGTAACTGCAATTTTCATGTCTCTGCATCCATCTAAATATTTGTATACAAACTTAGCTAGGTTTAATGTACCACAGTGGATTGAACCTGCAGTTTTAATAACATCTTCAGATTTTGTTATGAGACAAGGGACAGCATCGTAAATATCTACTCCTTCTTCAACAGCAACGACACCATCTACAATATTGTTTTCTAATAAATATTTCATTATGGTAGTTACAACACCACCATATTCCCCTTTTTGTTTAATATCATCAATAGCAGAGTATGCATAGTACATATTTTCTGTGCTCATATTATCTACTCCCCATTTATTTTCCTATAATAGTAGTTGTGTAATCTTCTGCTGCGATATCAGTAACAGTTCCATCTTTAAAGAGTTGAGTTTTGATTTCAACAGCTTCATCGAATTTTTCTACTTTGATAGCACATGCCTTTAATTCAACCATTTTAGATTTAGGATCGAAAGAATCAGAGTTAGTTAATACATTAGCAGCACATTCTGCAAAGTGCATAGGAATGTTTACAATACCTTTTCTAATATCATCAGTTACACGAGCAGGAATTGCAATAGATCCTCTTCTAGATGATGCTTTAACAACCTCACCGTTAATAATATCTAATTCTTTTGCATCTTCAGTGTTGATTTCTATAAATCCAGTTTTTACTTCATTATCTAAAGTTTCACACCTTCTAGTCATAGCAGCATGATAATGGAATAATACCCTAGTGGTTGTTAATAATAATGGATATTCTTCATCTACAACTTCAACAGGACCTTTGTGTTCTAAAGCTTGGAAAATACCTAAACCATCAGGATGTGCAAATTTATCTTTGTGCATTAATGGTTGACATGGATCATCTTCAGATGGACATGGCCAGTGAAGAGCTTCAGGAGTATCTAATCTTTTACGATCCATACCAGCGAAGATTGGTGCACATTCTCTAATTTCATCGAAGATTTCTTCAGAAGATTCATAATGGAATTTTTCTCTTGGAACTCCCATTCTAACAGCAATTTCTTCCATAATCTTCCAATCTAACCAAGCACCTTCAGGTGGTTCTTGAGCTTTGTGTAAACATTGAACTCTTCTTTCACCACTGGTAAAAGTACCTTCTTGCTCACCCCAACCTGCAGCAGGTAAAATAACATCAGCACATTGTGCAGTATCAGTCATGAAACATTCTTGTACAATTAACATGTCTAAATTATCAAGAGCTTCTCTTGTGTGTTTAATATCTGCATCAGATAATACAGGGTCTTCACCATGAATATATAATACTTTTAAATCACCAGCATGAGCTGCATTCATCATTTCAACTAAGGTTAAACCTTTTTTAGCTGGAAGATTTACACCATAGTATTCATTGAACCAGTCAGTAGTTTCCTGATCTTCTACTTTTCTGTATCCAACATAATCAGATGGTAATGCACCCATATCACAAGCACCTTGTACATTGTTTTGTCCTCTTAATGGGTTTACACCAGTTCCTTCCCTACCAATGTTACCAGTTAACATTGCAAGGTTAGCAGTAGACATTACATTATCTGCACCGTGAGAGTGTTCAGTGATACCCAATGAATATACAATAGCTGCTTTATCAGCAGATGCATATTCAACAGCTAAGTGTTCAATTACTTCAGGTTTGATTCCAGTAATTTCTGAAGCCATATCTAAAGTATATTTTTGAACAGTTTCTTTCATTTCTTCGAAACCTTTAGTTCTGTTTTTAATGAATTCATCATCTTGTAATCCTTTATCAATGATTACTTTAATCATAGCATTCATTAAAGCTACATCAGTTCCTGTTTCAAATTCAACATATTCGTCAGCAATTTTAGCAGTAGGAGTGAACCTTGGATCTAAAACAACTAATTTAGCACCATTTTTCTTAGATTGAATTAATTTACGTCCAAATAATGGGTGAGCTTCCATGTTATTTGACCCAATACAGAAAATATAATCTGCTTCTTTAATACTGTCAAATCCATTGGTCATAGCACCTGATCCAAAAGTATTTGCAAGACCAGCTACAGTAGGACCGTGACAGATACGAGCACAGTGGTCAACATTTTGAGTACCACAAGCTACCCTAGCTAATTTCTGAGTAATATAAATATTTTCGTTTGGTGAACGAGCACATGCATAGAATCCAACTTTGTTTGGATCTTCATCAGATACTTCTTTAAGTTTGTTAGCAACTAAATCTAATGCTTCATCCCATGAAGCTTCTCTGAATTCACCATTTTCTTTAATTAACGGAGTAGTTAATCTATCTTCTCTGTTAATAAATTGATATCCAAAGTTACCTTTTGGACATACTTTACCTTCGTTTACTGGGTGTCTTTTATAAGGTTCGACACCTACAATCTTATCGTCTTTTACGACGAAGTTAATTCCACAACCAGTACCACAATATGGACAGATTGTTGGAACAATTTTAATATCAACCATTTTATAATCTCCAAAATTGATTTTAAAAAAGTTTAATAAGAAACTTTAAAAGTTCCTTATTTATTCTTTAAGGTATGTGTACCAATAAATACAACCTACGAATATAGCACCACCTACGATGTTACCGAGAGATACAGGAATTAAATTATTTATAATCATAGTACTCCAATTTACACCCTCAGCACCTAAAAACATACCTAATGGTATGAAAAACATGTTTGCAACACTGTGCTCAAATCCAATACATACAAACGCCATGATTGGGAACCAAATACCAAATATTTTACCAATTATATCATCAGATGCATTTGCAAGCCATACAGCTAAACATACGAGCCAGTTACAACCAATAGCCCTTAAAAATGCTTGATCCCAACTTAAACCTACTTTCGCAGATGCAACTTTAATAGCTCCTGCAGAAATGACTGGATCTGTTGCAATACCTGATAAATATGCAAGTACAAATGCTACAAAAATAGCACCGACAAAATTGAATACCCAACTAAATACCCAATTTTTAGCAAGACCACCAATAGATGATTGACCATCTAAAACTCCCATTGTCATAAACATTATGTTTCCAGTGAATAATTCTGATCCTGCAAGAACAACAATAATTAAACCAACTGGGAACACTGCACCAAATACAAATTTAGACAAACCAAGCGGTGCACCCGCATCTAACATACCAGCGTTAGCAACTTCTGCAAGTAAACCACCAAATGCAATGTAAGCACCTGCTAAAAATGAAAGTAAAATTAAATTTACTAAATTAGCAGACCCTTTAACTCCACCAGTAGATGCAACAGCTTTTGCAACATCTGCTGGACCTTTAAAAGATGAACTCATATTATCAACCTCATTTTCCCTTTTTATTAAATACAACATAATACTAACGAATAAGCCAATTTTCTTTATTTCATAGTATTATGTCTTATTATATGTTTTTAATTAATAAAAAGGATTTATTATTAAATTCAAAAAGAAATATTTAAATACTATTAGTATATAAAATACTTAATGATAAATAATTATAAATATTATTTTTTATCTAATTTTTAATAATTTTTCAAATAACTATTTTTAATAAGCTATGAACCTTTTTAAAGAATTAAAATCTGCATATAATAATATAAAAAAACTGGAATATCTTTATCATAATATATAAAGAAATAAAATGAATTTAGTTAAACCTAAACTTAGAGTTTATTGTTAAAAATATTAAATTTAAATTGTGCTTATAAAAACATGTAAACTTTTTCAAAGCACATGAAAAAGAATTATTCAAGAACAGTGTGTCTAGCTTTTAAATCACTTTCGGTTTGATGCATTTTTTCCATTAACTCAGATACAATTGCATCTAAAAATACTAAAGTTGTTAATTCAAAAGCGGTTCCAAGAGGAGTTAAAGAAGTATAGTTTCCGTGAATTTGACGTTTCATATAATTTTCATCATCAACTTCTTTTTTTGTTCTTCCTTTAACAAGAAGAATACTATCAGCTAAATTACCTAAAGTAGAATTAGGATAAGAAGTTACAACTAATACTTTAGAACCTCTATTTTTAGCAATTTCAGATGCAGAAACAATAGTATTTGTCTCACCAGAACCAGAAATAGCTATAATACAATCATCTTCATAAATAGCAGGAGAGATTGTTTCACCTACAACATATGCACTTACACCTAAATGCATTAATCTCATAGCAAAAGCCTTAGCAGCAAGACCTGATCTTCCAGCCCCTGTTACAAAAACATTTTTAGATTCAATAATTATGTCTTCAAATTTATCAATAGAGTTTTCATCCAAATATTCTTCAGCGTTTTGAATATTATCCAAAATTGCATTAATAGAGGTTTTCATTATTTCCATTTTATCAAGTTCCCCAATAAACAATAAAACATATAATATTTATTATTGATTAAAATTTTATATATAATTAATTATTATGAATCTTAAAAGTAAAGGCTTGGTCAATTTAGAAATCAATGGTGAAATTTATGATTATAAATTATACCAAAGTTTAGATGCATTAGCTAGAGTTAATTCTCAAAGAAAAGCCGCAAAAGAATTAAATATTGCACATACTGTTTTTAATAGAAGATTAATTAAAGCAGAAGAAAAATTAGGATTTAAACTTAGTAAAAAATCAGGAAATGGAACCATATTAACATATTATGGTAATAAATTACTTGAAGAATATAAAAAATATTTAATTCAAATAGAAAAAACTGAAAATATAACTCTTGCTGGAGGCCATATTAGTTCTGGACTTTTAGACAGTATAAATCATCCATTTAAACTCCATATTTATAGTAGTAGTGATGAAGATGCTTTTGAACTTGCAAAACGTGGAGCTGTAGATATATTGACCCTAGATGATCCAGTAATTGCTTATGAAAGAGACATTGACTTTATACCAATAGCTTATGATTACCTTGTTTTAATATCAAGCCCTAATTCAAAAGAAATTAAAAGTATTAATGATTTAGATAATCTTAATTTTGTAAACGTTAATGGTTCGGCTCAAAGGCTTGCTTGGAACAGTTTAAATCATTATGACGTTAAGTATAATATAACAAACAATGTTAATTCTCAGTTTGATGCATTTAAACTGGTTAGAAATTCAAAAAACTTACATAGTTTCTTAAATGCCAGTTATTTTAAAGGAAATGAAATATTAAAATTCGATACTCGTCATGTAATTAGCTTAATTAAAGTTAATGAAGATAAAGAAGAAATTGATGACTTTATTAATTTTTTATTAAATGAAGGGCAAACAGCCATTAAAAATCAAGGATTTATCCCAATGGAATAATACTTTTCAAATGCTAAGAAAAAATGTAATATAATATTATGATGTAATATAATTAATTACGAATTAATTTAAACTACACCATCACTAAGCATATGCACTTTCAAAATTATTAAATAATATTGAAACAAAAAATTAAATACGAAACAAAAAAAAAGGCGATAATATGGCAAAAAACAAAGATTTATTAGCAATCGGTCACTCTGCCCATGATTATATTATTAGAGTATCTGAATTTCCAAAAGCTAATTTTTCAGCGCCTATATTAAATATGAAAACATTTAATGGTGGAGCTGCAGCAAATGTAGCTTGTGTTGGAGCTAATCTTGGATTAAAAACTTCATTAGTTTCTGCTGTTGGTGGTGAATTCAAAAAATCCGATTATTACGAGCATATGAAAAATTTAGATATCGACACTGACTCTTTAATAATTGTCCCAGGTGAATCAACACCTACTGCATTTGTTTTAACTAATGATAATGAAGACCAAATTAGTTATTTCTATTGGGGTGCTGCTAGAGAATTCACAGAAAGTAAAATACCAACTTCTGCAATATCCAATGTTGAAGCAGTGCATTTAGCTACAGGAGATCCTAACTTTAATTGGAAATGTAGTATAGAAGCTAAAAATAATGATAAACTTGTTTCATTTGATCCTGGCCAAGACCTTGGAATGTACGATACTAAAAAACTAAAAGATGTGATTGGAAACACAACTATCCTCTTTGGAAATCATCATGAAATAGAAAGAATTTTAAACTCTCTTGAAATTGACATTAATGGACTTAAAGAATTAGGACCTAAAATAATCGTTAAAACTTGTGGTGCTAATGGAAGTGAAATATATTCAAAAGATGAAAAAATAAAAATTGGTTCTATTTTAAAAGAAGCTGTTGATCCAACAGGTGCAGGAGATTCCTATAGGGCAGGATTTTTATCAAGATTTTTAAATGGAGAATCCTTAGAAGAATCTGCTAAATTTGCATCATCCGTATCATCATTTATTGTTGAAGAACAAGGTTGTCAAACTAATATGCCAAGCTTTGATGATGCATTTAAAAGAATGAATGAATTTTATTAATTTATTATACTTTTTTTATTAAAGATTAGTTTATTTAACTCAAATTCGTTTTAATTAAACCAAAAAAATTAAATAAACTATTTTTTAAAATTAGATTGATATTTGTCCATATTAATTAAATTAAAATCAATCCAATTAATTTAAATACTATTAACGAACAATAAGAAAATATCAAATTGATATTATATAGAATTCATATAAATTTGACTGTTTTAAATATTATTGGAAAAAATAGTGTGATAATATGACACAAATGAGCGACGCAAAGAAAGATATTTTAACAGAAGAAATGAAACATGTGGCAGCTAAAGAAAATGTTTCAGAGGAATTTATTTTAAAATCTGTAGCTGAAGGAACTATTGTAATTCCTAGCAACGTACACAGAGATATTGAAGCATCAGGTATTGGTGCTGGACTTAGAACAAAAATCAATGCAACAGTTGGAACATCAACAGATATTGTAAATTTTGATGAAGAAGTCTTAAAAGCGCAAATTGCAATTGATAATGGTGCAGACTGTTTAATGGAATTAAGTATTGGTGGAGATTTAGATGTAATTAGAAGAAGAGTACTTGATATGTCCCCACTTCCAGTTGGTTCAGTTCCAGTATACCAAGCAGCAATTGAAACTATTAGAGATGAAGGCTCTGTAATTTACATGGATGAAGATAAATTATTCAATACTATAGAAAAACAAGCAAAAGATGGTATTGACTTTATGGCTATCCACAGTAGTATTAACATTGAAACATTAACTAGACTTAAAAGACAAGGACGAGCAACTGGACTTGTTTCAAGAGGTGGATCATTTATGTCTGGTTGGATTGTTGAAAATGAAAAAGAAAACCCATTATATAAAAACTTCGACTATGTTTTAGAAATAGCTAAAGAACATGATGTTGTTCTTTCTCTTGCAAATGGAATGAGAGCAGGATCCATTGCTGATTCAACAGATAGAGCACAAATACAAGAGTTAATCATTTTAGGAGAATTAATTGATAGATCTCGTGAAGCTGGAGTACAATGTATGATTGAAGGCCCCGGACACATTCCAATAAATGAAATTCCAACTAATGTTATGATTCAAAAGAAAATGTGTTCAAATGCCCCATTTTATATGTTAGGACCTATTGTATGTGATGTAGCACCAGGTTATGACCACATCGTGTCAGCTATTGGAGCAGCATCATCTGCAAAAGCTGGAGCAGATTTCATTTGTTATGTAACTCCTGCAGAACACTTAGCACTTCCATCCCCACAAGATGTAAAAGATGGAGTTATTGCAACAAAAATCGGAGCTTACGCTGGAGATTTAGCATCAGGAGCAATAAGTGGAGAAAGAGATTTGGCAATGGCCGATGCAAGAAAAAGACTTGATTGGGAAGCACAATACGAAATTGCATTATTTCCCGAAGAAGCACGTGCTAAAAGAGACCAAAGACCTCCGGAAGATGAAGATGCATGTACAATGTGTGGAAACTATTGTGCTGTGAAAATTGTTAATGAATGGTTAGATAAATCTGACTCAGATTTAATTAAATAATCTAACTATTTTTCTCTTTTTTTAAATAATCTTTTTATACTAATAATAAGAAAATAATTAGTATACTTATTTTTTATGATAATTAAGTTATCTTATTATAACTGGTGAATTTAGATGAAACATTGGATTGAAAAAATCGCTGAAGAGTTAAATGAAAGAAATATCGAAAAACATGTAATTGCAAGTGGAACTTCAATATCTGGTTCAATACATATTGGAAATTCCTGCGATGTATTTATTGCTAATGCAATTGGGAAAAAATTACGTGAACTTGGTGATGATGCAGAAACAATATGGATTGCTGATGATCATGACCCCCTTAGAAAAGTTCCTTTTCCACTTCCTGAAGATTATGAGAAATATCTTGGAATGCCTTACTCAACCATTCCATGTCCAGATGGATGTTGCAGTAACTTTGTAGAACACTTCGAAAAACCATTTTTAAGAGTAATGAAAGATTATAAAATAGATATTAAAACTAAATCTGGTTTTGAAATGTATAAAAGTGGTATTTATAATGACTATATTAGGATAGCTCTTGAAAAAACTCCACAAATAAAAGAAATATTTAATAAATATAGAAGAGAAGCATTAGCTGATAATTGGTTACCTTATAATCCAATTTGTGAAGAATGTGGTCGTGTAAACACCACTTATGCTTATGATTATGATGGAGATAACATCAAATACAGATGTGAATGTGGTCATAAAGGTGAAATGGACATTAAATCTGGAAATGGAAAACTTACATGGAGAGTAGAATGGGCTGCAAGATGGAAAATATTTGGAGTTACCTGTGAACCATTTGGAAAAGATCATGCAGCTAGTGGTGGATCCTACGATGTAAGTAGCGTAATTTCAGAAGAAATATTCAATTATGAAGCACCATATCCTGTACCGTATGAATGGATTACATTAGATGGTGAAGCTATGAGTAAATCTCATGGAGTATTCTTTACACCAGAGGAATGGTTAAAAATTGGACCTGCTGAAAGTCTTAACTATTACTTATTTAGATCAAAACCAATGAAAGCTAAAGATTTTTCACCTAAAATGTCATTTTTAGACTTTATGGATCAATTTGACAAAGTAGAAAAAGTATTTTATGATGAAGAAAAAGCACCCTCTGAAAAAGAAGGTAAGAAATTTAAGAAAATATACGAAGTTTCACAAATCAATATTGGAAGTCCACTACCTTTTAGACCTCCATACAGATTCTTAGTTAATGCTTATCAAATAGCTGGAAATAATTTAGAAAAAATATTTAATATTCTTAAAAATAATTCTCAATTAACTAAAAGCTTTGAAAATAAAAACTTTGATGATTTAAATGAAAATGAATTAGCTCAATTTGAAGAACGTGTGAATAATGTAAGTTATTGGTTAGATACTTATGCCCCTAAATTTGTAAAATTCCAAGTTCAGGAAAAAAACATTCCAAAATTACCACTAACTGATGAACAAACACAATTTTTAAATGACCTAGCTAATTTAATAGAAACTACAAATTACAACAAAGCTGAAGATTTACATGATGCAATGTATGAAATTCTTGAAGAGCAAGGATTAAAACCACAAAAAGGTTTTCAAGCTATCTATAAAATGATTTTAGGTCAAAAACAGGGCCCTAGGGCAGCATCATTTTTATTATCTCTAGATAAAGATTTTGTAGTAAAAAGATTAAGACGAAAAGCTTAAATAAGCTTTTTAAATCTTAAATACCTTTACCACTCACCATTTTTTTAAAAAAAAAACATGTAAGCTAATTTATAATGTTTCGGTAGTGTTTCCTACTTTAGATAATTCATTTTTCCAGCAATCAGAATTTTGACAAACATACTGTTCCAATAATTCTCTACATAAATTATTATTTAAAATAACGACTTCAACATCATTACATTTAAGAAGATTTTCTGCCCCCCTCAAAGTAGTATTTTCTCCAATTACAACTTTGGGAATATTATATAATATAACCGCACCAGAACACATCGGACACGGAGAAAGTGTAGTGTAAAGCGTACAACGTACATAATCTTCATGACTCAGTCTTCCAGCATTTTCAATAGCATCCATTTCAGCATGTAAAATAACAGAATCATTTTGAATTAATCTATTATGACCTCTAGATACTATTTCACCATCTTTAACTAAGACAGCACCAATAGGAATTCCACCTTCATCTAAGGATTTTTTAGCTTCTTTAATAGCTTCATCCATGAAATAATTATCAGATTTCATATGATTTAATCATCTAACTTTACAGATTTATTAGATATCCTATCAAATAGACCTCTATTTGACTGTTTATCAATGATTTTTTCAAGTTTATTTACTTGTTTTCTTAAATTAGAAATTGTTTTTTGAGATTCGTTAGATAATTTATCATAACTACTTTCTTTAACTTTTAATTGAGTTTTAAGAGAATTAATTTCATTTTCAAGATCTGTGATTTTTTTATTAGTTTTTTTATCCACATCATCCTTATAACTACCAACATCAATAAGTTTATTTCTCAAATCATGTACTTCAGAATTGAGTTTTTTATTTTCTTCAATATGATTTGAAATTTCTAATTCCAAAGACTTAATCTCTTTATTCAATTTTATATTATTCTCTTTTAAACTATCTAATCTATTTAAACTAAGTGAATCAATTTTAGACTTATATTGTCCAATTTTACTTTCATATTTATCTTTAATAGACTCCATTTCTGATTCTAATTTATCTAATTTAATTTTATTTACAGCACCGTCTGCACCAAGTTTTCCTACTCTATCACTTAAGTCAGCATTAATATCTAATTGGTTAAAATATTTTTTAGTAGAATTTTCTAATGCAATTGTTAACTCGTTTTTAAGCTTTTTAAGCTCAGAATTTTCCTTTTTGAGTTTAGGAATAACTTTATTAGTTAAATAATTAAGTTCACCAGATTGATTATTTAATTTATTTTCTCTTTCTTTAAGTTTAGATTTTAAATCCATTAAGATTTTATAGTCTTTATTTTGATTTGAATCTAAATTTGTTTTAAATTCATTAGAATCTGTTTTAATATTTGTTTCATCAACAACATCATCCCCATCAACAGAATCAACAACTACCTCATCCTCAACAGGAACATCAACAACATCATCCCCATCAACAGAATCAACAACTACCTCATCCTCAACAGGAACATCAACAACATCATCCCCATCAACAGAATCAACAACTACCTCATCCTCAACAGGAACATCAGGAACATTATCCTCAACAACTACATCATTATTCAAAGTAACATCTTTACTATCTTCAACGACGTCATCTTTAGAACTATCTTTAATTTTATTCAAATTTAACTTTATTTTACTACCATACATAGAATTAATTGGTTTATCATCAGACATTATATCACCAAAAAAGCAATAATAATTAGTTCAACAACATACTACAAGATAAAGTTATCTAATCCAAAATATTTAAATATTTTTAAAAGATATTTGCAAAATCATGAAAAAAATAATAAGCCATAAAGGGACTGTCCAATAATTAGTATTTTTAATCCTAAATTATGAAAATCGATGTGTAATTATAAGGCCATATACAGTTGAAATTACACATCGATTGCTATTTTTAATCGGATTTGGCTAAATTTTCAACT
>NZ_LWMU01000041.1 GCF_001639275.1 Methanobrevibacter oralis | reverse complement strand
AATCGATGAATCAATTGCACATACGTGCAATCCTTTAAATAAAGGCATTTCATCTAATTTTGATCATAAATACTCGAAACTAAATCATCATTCATGTCATATATAAACTTGTGGATCTATGAATTGCATTTTTTTCCGAAACTGCTTGTTTACTAATTCTAACACCCCTATCTTTTGTTTTTGTTCTTAAAAAACGATTTATCTCCAAAGAAGTCGTTTTTTTTATGATTACATAAAGGAAATTTAATCACTGAAGATAAACTTAATTTTCCTTTCCGAGTAAATGCAACATCCACTTAATAAATATTTTCTGTTTACAAAATTATTAAAATTTCCTAATTTTCCACAAACTAAATTTTCAAAAACCATGACAGAACAACTCCTTAATCCAACTATAATCAGTTAAAATAAACTAATATTGTTAAATAAATATTTATAATTACTAATTAATAAAACTAACTATTAAAAATACTTAAAATTAGATATAAGTAAATTAAAAGTTTATATAAAAGAAACAAAAATATTAAACAAAAAATTTAAATAAAACAAGGCAAAAATTAAAAAAAATAAGATATTGAAAACCTTAGCTTGACAGCAATGAGATAACCTATTACTACAAATATAAAAATTAAACTAACAATAGATCCTATAAGTAGAATAGCACCATTTAAACTCCAATTTTGAAAAACAGAGTATAAATTTCCTAGTAAAACAATTATTCCAAAAATTAAAAATTTTTTATAATCTGAAATTGCATATCTAAAAGAATCTCCTAACATATCACTTATGTTCATAATTATCACCTTTTATTTAAAAGATGAATTTATATTTGATAAAAGGAGTATTTAAAAGTAATTAAATTGTTTTTTAAAAAAAATAATAAATGATGAATATTTATTCATCAACACCAAAGGATTTTTTAAGTAAATCAACATTTACAAATCCTTCTTTATAAATTTTACCAGTAGTTAAATCATTAATGACAACTTCTGCAGGAGCAAACATTCCTTTATCAATTTTATAGAAATCAAATTCAGCTTCTTTAAATACATCAAAGAACGGTTTTCCATACCCATCAGCTGCTGAAGATGGTAATTTAGATGCAACATCTGCAATATCATCATTTTCATCAGATTCTACATAATAATATGTTCTTCCACCAAATAAAACTGCATCATTGGTTTTACCCATTGCTTTTAACCCATCTGGATCAACAGGAGCAATAGGAGCAATACCTGCTGCATGTTTAACTTTTGTTACATCAAATTTAATAGCTTCTAACATTTTATAAGTTCCATTTTCAACAACTCTACCAGAAATTTGAATAGAACCAACAAGAGATGAAGTAGGAGCTACAAGTAAATAAACATTTTTAACATCAACATTACACTCATCAGCAATGTATTTAGCAACATCATCACCAGGCAATACATCAGCTTCTAAAGTTAAAATAGCTAAATCAGCTTCACTATCTTCATAATTAATTTCTTCATAAGTTTCAGCTGGTTTTTTAGCAATAGCTCTTGCAGGACCTGAACCTAAAGCAAAGAAATCTCCAACAGATACAGACCAGCCTGCTTTTTGAGAACCTAAAGTAGAAATAGAAGGAGAATCAGTTTTAATTTTTACAGAAGGTAGAGCGAATTTTTCAGATAAATCACCAGGAATTGAAATTCCAACATCAGCAAGACCACCAAGACAAACTTTGGTATAAAGTTCACCTGCTTTAAAACTTCCATCTACATTAACACCACAATCAAGAACAGTAGCGCCATTATCTAATGTTACAATTTCAATGTTTAATTCATCTGCTTTTTCAATCATTACATCTACGGTTTTTTTAGCTTCTAAGTTTACACTTACCATAGTTTAACCTCATAAAATATTAACTTAAACATTAAGTTATTAGGTAAAATTTTATTATTATTATTATTTATATTTGCCTAAATAGATTTGAGATTGTAAATTTATTAGTTCTTGTTTTTGTTTTTAATCAGAACCATTTTTTATGAGCTATCTGCTAAACATTGTTTTCAATATTCTAAATTAACTACTTATAACATAGTATTTGAAATTTATATCCTCTTAATCATTATAATAAAATTTACATGTATTTTAAGCGATGAATTGACAAAAAAGAACTTTATTAAACTTAACTAATTCAATAATTATTGATAATTAGAAAATTATGACTAGACCTAATACAACACTAGAAGATGCTAAAAAATGGTCAGAGCCACATGAAAAAGTAGTGTATTTAGCTAGGAATTTAACAATGCAGAATTATTCTTAAAAAATATATAAGTGGGTTGGAGTAAGTACATTAGATCATATTTTGCGAGTACAACTTCCAGTCATTATGATTTGGCAATAAAAAGGCCAAAAGCACATATAAAAAATTGTAAAAAATAAATTAAATTTAAATTTTGTTTAGCAAATTTTAAAATTCAATAACTCATTAGAATTAATCTTTATTAATTAAAAATTCAATCTCTTCATGAACATAAGGATAATCATTAACATCTGTTAAAAAATGAATTTGATCACCATATTTTATTTTTAAATCATCACGAGCAATAATATAACTACCATCCCTAATTATGGATACTACAATAGCATTTTTTGGAAAAGGTATATTATGAATTTCTTGATTAATAAAATCACAATCAAGAGGAACTACATATTCTGATAAAACATGTTTTGAAGGTTGTCTTACAAATTCCTGATTTTCTTTTATTAACAATCTTTCGAATAAAGTTTCATAAATCGGTTCATTATTAAGTAATGTAGGAATAACATAAGCTATAAGACACACAATAATCATAGCTACAAGAGATTCAGTAGATCCTGACATTTCAGATAAAAGCACAATACCTGTAATTGGAGATCTAACAGTAGCAGTGAAAAATCCCGCCATTGAAATAATGATAAATTTATAAATCAAATCATTTTCAAGACCTAATGCTGGTATTGCAACTGCTCCAAAAATAGCTCCAATATAGGCTCCAATGACTAATATTGGTAAAAATATACCTCCTGGAGCACCAGATGAAAATGAAAATAATGAAAACAAATATTTTGCAATGAATAAAACTAATAAAACTCCTAAAGATGGAACAGCTATTGTAAGTATATCCATCATAAAGTGTCCACCATCAAGAACCTCCGGAATATAAAGTGCAACAACACCGGAAACCAAAAACACTATTATAAATTTTATTTCTAATGGAAATTCAGGTATTTTATTCCATAAATCACTTGATTTTATCATGCCTACATTGTATAAATAACCAAGTAAACCGATAATAGTTCCTAAAATAAGCAATAACCAGTAATCTCCAAGAGGAATATTCAATACAGGAAAATTTAATATTGTAGATTGTCCAAAAATAACTTTTGAAATAAAATCAGAAACAATAGCTGCAATTAAAGCTATAAAAATTAATGTTTTATCAAATCCATGATTAATTTCTTCAAGAATAAAAACAACACCAGCCAAAGGTGCATTAAATGCAGCTGTAATACCTACTGCAGAACCTACTAAAATTAATCTAATCTCATCGGTTTTAGAACCGTTAAAGAGTTTTGAAATTCCTTTACCAGCCATTCCTCCTACTTGAACAGATGGACCCTCAGGACCTAATGATAAACCACCTAAAACAGTCACAACACCTTCAACAATCTTAGCAAATAATGACTTTTTCCAATTCACTTCCATATGACCTTTTACCTCAGCATAAATATGAGGAATACCACTACCTGCACTATTTGGTTCCCACTTAACCAGATATGCTAAAATTAAAGCTAAAACAATAAGTAAAGAAAACCACATAATAATGTAAAATATATTACTATTAATTAAAGGTAAAAAATCTCTTAAAATACTTTCAGAAGCTCCTAAAAGAAACCTGTAAAGACAAACCATTAATCCTGAAAATATTCCAACAAGAAGACCCTGAATTGATAGTTTAAAAAAATGACGGGGGTCTTTAACAATAGACCTCAATGTTTTTCGAAGATTCTCCATACTAATATATTAAATAATAGTTATTATTAAATTTTTTAATTTGAACTTCTCCAAGTGTTTCCGCAATTCGCACATCTTATAAAATTAGTTGGAGCTTCATCAGCAGATCTGGTTTGTACAGTCCACCAATAACCTTTAGTTCCACCACATTTATAACAAGTTATTTTAGTAGTAGGCAATGTAACATTCTTATTATCAGTAACAATAACTTCAACTTGAGAATTTTTCTCTGCTTCAAAATTATACTGTTCTTCAAGTTCATCATTTGAAAGAGATTTCTCAAAACCACATTTACATTTAATATTTCCATCTTTAGGTATTAACATTGCTCCACATTTAGGACAAAATTCCATGAAAAATTACACCATTAAAAATTGATAGCTATTATATTTATTAGATATCATTAAATAAGTTTATCATTTTCATTACCATAATAATCAAAACACAAAAATATTCAATTCAAACAATCATAAAATAAATCATAACTACATATATACTTGTATTTTCAAATATAAATAGACTTTAACAACTTAAATTAAGAATAATAAATAATCATTCAAAATCCATATGAATTTAACTAATTAAATTAAAAAAAGAAGCGAAATTTACATGAAAAAAATAATAAAATATAAAAATGAAGACTATTTAAAAAATAATGGAAAAACAGGAGAAAAAATGAACATTAATTAAAACTAAATAATTTCTGCCAACACTCAGATTTTTGAAAAACATCAAAAAATTAATTTTGACGGACACCATCCAGCATTAAAAAAAAGGTTTATTTATCTATTACATTAATTGAGTTTTCCTTTTTAAATTGAGTATCAAAAGTAAGTAAATCAAATATATTATTTTCTTTCATAGTGGTAATTATACCAGAATCTGTAAAGCTTAATTTACCATTATGTTTATTAAATAAGTCCATTGTTTTAGCATTATAATTTACTATATTGTATTCATTTAAAATTTTGAAATTGTCAATAATGATATAATAAACTTCTTGGCTTATTTTTAGGCTTTTGGTTTTATTGTAACTTACTGTAATACATTCGTTTAGAATACCATTATTTATATGGCAGGGGTTATTTAAAATAATGTCTTCTAAATGTTCGGTTTTAATATGATGATTATCAGTAGCTATAGCATAAGCTATAATAAATGAAGTGTCTAAAAAGTAAGGTTTACTCATTGTATAACTCCCTTTTTAATTGCACACTATCTGTATTATGGTCTAATTTTATTAAACCTTTTAGTTCTTTGAGTTTTCTCCTTCGTCTAAAGTTTAGCTCTGGTTTGCCTTTTTCATTTATACTCCATTCAATTATAGTATTATTATTTACTTGAAAGTTTTTTCTTATTTCTTTTGGTATTGTTGTCTGGTAATTTATTTGTACTTTACTTGTTGCTAATATATTAACCATTATTTTAGTCCCCCAGTTTATAGTATATACTATGTTTTATATTTATAGGAACATATAAAATTATCGGATATTTATACATATAGTAATTTTTTATAAATTATATAATTTCAGATTAATATACAGTTATAAATTTATTGTATAGTATATGTTTATAGTTGGTTTTACTTTTGGTTTAAAATTAAGAAGGATACTTTTTTTGTAATCAATAATAATTTTACTTATGAAATAATGAAGTATGTTTTACGTTATAGTAGTTGACATGGGAAATTATAAAATTTATAGGAATTTTCCAACCCACTTTTTCCAGTAACTTTTATTGTTGATTACTTCTTTAAATTCATTTTTAAAGATTAATTTTAGTTCTTTCATGTTTGTAATGAATTTTCGAGAAATTTTTGATTTTATTGTTCTCCATACTATGCTCTATTGGATTATATTTTGGAGAATATGGAGGTAAATATATTAAATCCATATTTAAAATATTACATAGTTTTGTGAAAAAAATCGCATGATGGACACTATAATAATGTATTTAATATTATTGCTAATTGGTTTTTCCATTATTAACTCATGTTGAAGTTTTTTTATCTGAAAATAATGTTAATAACATTGATTTTTGTTTTAAGATTTAATGGATTTTTTTTAAGTCTTTTATATTTGTTTATTAATTGTTTTGTTTTTATTTGATAGTTTTTTTAGAGTAGATATTATTATTATAGTAGTTTTCTTCTTGATTTATAGTTTTTAATATTTTTTTAGTGCTTAGTTCTTAATTATTGATTATTTTTTTTTAATTTTAATTTTAGTTCATTGTTTTTTATGTTTTCAATTGTGATGTTAATCATAAATTTCATCATTTCAAATGTTTTAGTATTATCTAAATAAGATAAAATTGATTTTCCGTTAATTGACTGCACACCAAGGGCATTAATGGATAATCTTTCTGTTGGTTGTTCCTTTATATTTTTTGTGCCTTTTTTATTATAACATCCTTGACTGTTGTCTTGATTTTGGCAATAAGTTTGATCTAAAAATACTAGTATAAAATTTTCTAAAATCTAGATGTCGTGTGTTTTTTTAACTGTTTTTCAGCATCTTTTGGCATTTTAGCATAAATTTGATAAGGTTTGGTGTATGTGTAGCCTAATTTTTTCATAATTCTTTCAATTTGGCGAATACTATATTTTACATCAAATAAAGTTTCTATTTCATGTTTTACTTCTTTTGCAGTATTTAAATTATTTTCTTGTATAGCTTTATCCAGTATCATGAATTGTTCTTCAGTTAGTTTAGATTGGCCTTTAGATCCTTCTTTTCTTTTTAATGATTCCATTCCTCCATTATTCCATTGTTTAATCCAATTATGTGCCGTACCTTGACTAATTCCATGTTTATTTATAATGTCTTTTATGGGTTCATCATGCAAAACATCTAAAATAACATATAATTTATTTAAAACTCTCGTATCATTTTCTAATTTTTTAATTTCAGTTTGTATATCTGAAATAATCTCTGGATACTCATCAATTAATTTTCGGCTTGATATAATACATATATTTACAAACCATAGCATTTATAATTTTCAGTGCCGAATGCTATATATGTAAGTTTTACATTTAATATAATTAACCATCAAAACAAACAATAAATTACAAAAAGAATTTCCTAATTTTAATCAATTATGCATAAGTTTTTATTAATCTAACAAATAACAACACAAAAAAAATACGGATAATTTAATTTATAATAAAAACTAATAATTAAATAATGAAAAGTATAGCTATTGGAGTTGGTGAAAACAAAGCTGTTTTAAAAGCAGTAGATATTTTTTTAGCTGAAAACTCAAATGTAGAAATAAAACTAATCGATAATGATGATGACATAGTTAAATCAATCCTAGATAATGAAATTGATGGAGTAGTTAGAGGTTCTCTTAAAGCATCTGGCGTGATGAAAAAGTTAAATAATGAATTCAAATTTATTTCAAGAGCAACATATGTTAATGGAGATGATTATGAATTTTTATTAGCACCTGTTGGAATTGATGAAGGAAAAACCTTAAATGACAAACTTAAAACCAGCATTATGTGTGGAAATTTCTTAAAAAAATTATCTAAAACTCCTAAAGTTGCAGTTCTCGCGGGTGGTAGAAAAGGGGATTATGGAAGAAGTGCTAAAATATCTAAATCAATAGATAATGCTTGGAAATTATGCGAATTAATTGAAAACAATACTGATTTTGAAGTTAAAAACTACTATATACTGGTTGAACAAGCTATAAAAGATAAATGTAATATTATTATAGCTCCTGATGGAATAATAGGAAACATTATATTTAGAACCTTAGTTTTACTAGATGATTGGCCAAGTAATGGAGCTATAACCTTTGGAATTAACAGTATTTACATTGATACCAGCCGCGACCAAAATACAACTGGTTATCTTAGAAGCTTAAAATTAGCTTACAAATTAGCTAATATTTAAAAATATAAAATTACAATATATTATATTAGTATATTTTAAAAAGGGATAATAATGGAAGAAAATATAATTTATAGAATATATGAATGGTTTATTTCTCGTAATTTAGACGAAGAGAAAATGCCAAAACATGTAGCTATAATTATGGATGGTAATAGGCGTTATTCTAAAATTCAAGGAAATATAGATGTTATTAAAGGCCATGAAATTGGAGTAGATACATTAGAAAAAGTTCTTGATTGGAGTATTGAACTTGGAATTGAAATTGTTACTGCTTATGCTTTTTCAACAGAAAATTTCAACAGACCTCAAAGGGAAGTTGAAGGGCTAATGAAATTATTTTTAGTTAATTTTAAAAGATTAGTCACCCATGAAAAAATTCATAAAAATGAAGTTAAAGTAAAAGTCGTGGGCAAACTTGATTTAATCCCAGATAATGTAAAAAAAGCTATACATGAAGCAGAGGAAGCTACTGCACATTATAATAAAAGATTATTAAATATAGCTATTGGTTATGATGGTCGTTTAGAAATTATCGATTCAATTAAAAAGATTATAAAAGAAGTTCAGGATGGAAAAATCACAATTGATGATGTTGATGAAGATTTAGTAAATAAAAATTTATACACAGCAGGACTTGCTGATCCAAACTTAATCATTAGAACTAGCGGTGAAGAACGTTTAAGTGGATTTTTACTTTGGCAGTCATCATATTCAGAGCTTTATTTTTGTGAAAGTTTATGGCCTGAACTTAGAAAAGTTGATTTTCTAAGAGCTATTAGATCTTATCAAGAAAGAGAGAGAAGATTTGGAGTCTAACTAATATGATAGATACTCATTGCCATATTGATTTTGAAGAATATGATGACGATAGAGACAAAGTAATTAAAAGAGCACGAGAAAAATTAGATGCTATTATTGTATCTGGAATCAGTCTTGAAAGCAATCATGATGTAATTAAACTTTCAGATAAACATGCTTCTTTTATTTATCCTTCTCTTGGTTTTCACCCAGTAAGTTCTCAAAATTGCAGTGATAGTGAATTAAAAGAATCTCAAAAGCATTTAATTGATAATATTAAAAATATTGTAGCTATTGGTGAAGTTGGAATGGATTTCTTTTATGTAAAAGACAAATCACTAAGAGAAAGGCAAAAAGAAATTTTTACAAAATTTATCGAAATAGCTAATGACTATAAAGTACCTTTACTTATGCATGTAAGAGATTGTGAAAAAAAAGCTTTAAATTTAGTCTTAAATTATGAAGATATTCCATATATTATTTTTCATTGCTATGGAGGTAGTTTAAAGACTGCTCGTAGGATTATGGAAAGAGATAATTATTATATGAGTTTTTCTACAATGCTTTGTTATTCCCAAAAACATCAGGACTTGATTAAAAATATATCTCTAGACCATGTTTTAACTGAAACTGATAGTCCCTATTTAGCTATGACAAAAGAAGAGAGAAATGAACCTGCAAATGTGGTTAATGCTTGTAAAAAAATAGCTGAAATTCAAAATATTGACTTAGATATTGTTGATAAAGTAACTACCAACAATGCTCGAAAAGTATTCAATATCTAAGTATAAAGTTTAAATTTAAAAAAGGATTGTTATTTTCCAATTCAGTAGAAATAACTATTTCAAAGTTATTTAAATCATTTTTTACTAATTTTAATAGATCATATTCAACATCATAAGCATTTAAATAAACAACAAAATCCGATTTATTAATTTGAACAGATCTTCTTGTAAATAGCTTAAATGCATAAAGATATAGTTCAACTCTTAATGATAAATCTTCTTTATCCCCAATACCATCTACAAAAAATTTAATCAAATCCTCTTGTAAAAGTTTACCTTCATCATCAACATCGGCTTTAAATTCTTCCATTTCTTTTAAATCTTTCATTAATTTTATCTTTTCTTCATCTGAATACATGATTTCATCCTTAATTATTAAATATTTTATTTATTAAAAATACTATTTAAACCCAACCTACATTAGCTGTTGTAAATACATAATGAGGTGAAAAAACAGGATTATACAATTTATTTGTAGATTTTGTAGAATTAAAACTTAAAGCAATTGATTTTCTTAGATTATAATTAATTCTATCCCCGATTAAATCTAATTCTTTTTTTGTATAACCATCCCTTGAAACTGCATAAACTTTAAACTGTATTTTATCCTTATCATAATTAGTATCGTGTCCTAATTGCTTAGAAGTAATATTAATAATATCAATTGAATAAGGTCTTAAAATTGCTAGTTTAGATTTTTCATATTCATTGTATGCGTTTTTTGGATAAATTGCACTTGAAGACAAATGAGAACCTTCAGCTACACCACTACGAGAAGCACTCATAGCTATTGATAATTCCTGATTATTAGCTACAAATACAATAGCTAAAATTATTACAACCATTAAAGAACCAACTAACAACAAGTATTCAGCGCTAATTTGACCATTAATCTCTTTAATCATATAATCACTATTTTTTCATCTTCTTTTTTAATCAAATAACTTTTACCACTATATAAAATATATTTTGAATCTAAATCTAAAAGATTCATAGGTGTTTCTCCTTTTTTATTATTATATTCAATAGTTAACTTTGATTTTTCAACAGTAATCTTATAATAACCTTCATAAGGAAGTTTTATACGCTTTGAATAACCATCACCATTTGAATTAACTTGACTTATTAAATTAGATAGATTATCTAAAATTAAACGATGATGAATATTATCTTCAATATTGATACTGGATTCAATTGTTGATTGTGCATAAAATAATAGCCCTAAAGCTATAACTAATATAATGAAAAAAGAAAATAAATATTCAAGAGAAATAAAACCTTTTTTATCCATAGTTTTTAATTATTTTAAAAATTAATAAACTTTGTTTAAATTAGAGAATAAAATTATCACATAATTATTAAATAGAATTAAGATATAAAAATTATATTATGACAGGAAAAGTTATTTTTATTGGTGCTGGTCCAGGAGACCCTGATTTAATAACAGTTAAAGGAAGAAAGGTTATTGAAAAAGCTGATGTAATTATTTATGCTGGTTCACTTGTTAATAAAGAAGTTTTAAATCCAAAAAAAGAAGATTGCAAAGTTTATAATAGTGCTTATCTTAATCTAGAAGAAACAAATGACATTATTACTAAAGCTGCTAATGAAGATAAATTAGTAGCTCGTGTCCATACAGGAGATCCTGCAATTTACGGAGCTATTGGTGAACAAATTAGAGAACTGAAGAAAAATAATATTGAATATAAAATTATTCCAGGAGTAAGTTCATTATTCGGAACGGCTAGTGTGCTTGAAGCTGAATTAACACTTCCAGAAATATCTCAAAGTGTTATTATTACAAGACCAGAAGGTAGAACTCCAAAAGCAAGATCTGAAAGTATAGCTAGTTTTTCTAAACACCATGCAACCATGTGCATATTCTTAGGAATTGGAATGATTGAAAAAGTTGTTGAAGAATTACTTGTTGGTTATAAAGAAACTACTCCAGTAGCAGTTGTGAAAAAAGCTACTTGGGAAGACCAACAAATAATTAGAGGAACACTTGCAGATATTGCAGATAAAGTGAAAGAAGCTAACATAACAAAAACTGCAATGATTGTAGTTGGAGATGTTTTAGAACCAGGCGATTTTAATGCATCTAAGTTATATGATAAAAGCTTTAAACATGAATACAGATGAGTTTTATATAAACCCATCACTATTTTTTATTTGTTGAAATCCTACTCTAAAATTTTTATTATCAATAAAAGTAGAAGATAATAAAAAAGTAGAACATTCAATTTATTATAAGCATTAAAAAACAAGTTAATATTTATCCTTAATATCATTCATAAGCTTAAGTTTTTTAAATGCAACATCTTTTGGAGCTCTTCTTAAACCACAATCAGGATCTAATAAAATATTATCTTTTCCTAAAAGCTCAACACCATTCGATATTAATTCACTGGTTTTATCAAAAGAATCTACTTCATTTAAAGAAGTATCTAAACAACCAAACCCAATTTTTTTATTGTTAACCAAAAAAAGATTATCTTTTAAAACATTGAAATTAACATCATTACCAGCAAATTCACAGTCTAAAATATCAACATTGAAATTAGCTAATTGTTCGAATACATTTTTTAAATTACCGCAAACATGCATAGCTAATGGAACTGTTAAATCCTCACCAACAATATCAATGGCTTTTTTAGCTATTTTTAAATCAACCATTCCTGTTGATAAAAAAGGTTCATCGATTTGAATATATTTAGGTTTAACTTTCTTATCAATAGCCATTACTTCTTCTTTTAAACTGTAAGCTAAATCAATGATTGCATCTTCTTTATTTTTATAAAAAGATTCAATACTTGAAGAATGGACAATAGTAGAAGGGCCTGTGATAATTCCCTTAATACCCTTTTCAGGAGGAATATTACCATTAAAATAATCCTTCATAACACCCTTAGCATATTTTAAATCATTAATGGATATTTCTTTTGTAGGTTTTCTTATTTTAGAAAAAATTACAGTATTTCCTTCTTCTAATTTCATTCCAGGAATATATCTTGTAAATGAGGATAACATGTCCCCACGTACTTGACCATCAGAAATAATATCCACTCCTGCATCAAGTTGAGCTATAACACATTCTTTTATAGCTTCCTTAAAAGGATCATATTTTCCAAACGAATTTAATAATTTATCTTTAAATGAAGATGGTTCTTTTTTTTCAGCAGGAAAACTACCTACAACAGTGGATATCATAATAATCTAATCAATTTTTAATTTTCTAATCTTGTTAATTTCTTCTTCATCAATAGGCAACTCAACAACAGAGGTTCCATGACAAGGTTTAGTGTATGGAATAAAAACAGTGTGTTTTTCATTGTCAATTCCAATCGGTATTGGTGGAATTCCAATTACTCTAACTCCTAATACTTCATCTCCCGGTTTGACATTAATGATTTCATCTGATTTAAATCTAATAATCATTGCACAATCCTTAAATCCTGCTCTTGCAGCATGAATTTCATAATTATCAGATTGTTGGAGATAAGTATCCAAACAAAAAGACATATTACTACAACTCCTTTAATACTTTATCTAATCTAACTTTGATTGGTGTTGGGTTATGGAATGCTCTTACAGCAACTACTTCTGCATCAGTATTTTGTGAAACCATGTCTGCATATTCTTCAACTAAATCTGCATCTCTTTCAAATACTAAGGCTATTGATTTTGTTTGTAAAATTTGAGAAAATGTTACAAAGTAAGAAGCTGCTGCATCTTTGTGAACAAAACCAACTAATAAATCATATTGGCCTTCTTCTAATTTACTTAGAGATTTGTCAATATCTATCATTTTATGAACATAATGTTTCTCTGGATCTGAAACTCTTACTAATTTAGTAGCAGCAGGATTTGCAGCGATTGTAACATCATAACCCATTTCAGTTAATTGATATGAAGCATAAACTGCTAATGGAGTTTGAGCTGGAGTTTCAGGACAGCCCAATAATAATAAAGCTTTCATAATAACTACTCCTTATGATCTTGTTTTTATTGTAACAACATTAGCTAATACCAACATTCCAAGGAATATGAATGTTAATAGAGCCATACCATTAATTGACCTATTAAATATAAATAAACCAATTAAAGCTTGGGCACAAAATGCAGATAATGCACCAGTTAATAAAACCTCTTTTCCCAAATATTTTTTATTATTTCTCTCTCTTTTTTCCCTATACATAGTTAAGACTTTAAAACCAATAATAATTGTTCCCAATACAAATATCATTAATCCAATAAGACCTAAATAACCAAAATCAAATCCATATCCTAAAATACCTGGAAGCATATAATCGATTGTATCTTTTTGGTTAACTAATATACCAAAGAACATTGGGAAAGGAAGACCAAATAATAAGATAAATTGCATTGGTAATGTAATATAACCTTCTGCAAATGCAGTTCCCTCTGCTCCCCAATAAGAGGCATTTCCACTATGTCCAATTAATTGTATATTATTTAATACAGTTTTAATACTGGAGATAGAATATTGCTCAATCCTACCTAATCTTAAAAGTGGAGAAAAAATAGTCATACCAGTTACTCTAGCTACAACTTCAAGAAGTACAAAACTAACACCAGCTAATCCTAAGAAAGTTAATATACGTTTACCAGTTAAGAAAGATTTTCCTCTGAATGATTTTGATATAATAAAATAACCAAGGAATAACCCTAAAATCCATAATAATAAAAAAGACCTGTGCATTAATCCACCAAATACTGTAATACCAGCAATGAATAATATTACAAATCTTCTAAGAGGTCTAACATCAACCCCCGATTCTTTCATCACTTTCAGCGAAGCAAGTGCAGTTACAGCACCTAAAAGTGCAAGTGGACCAAATGGGTGTGTAAACTCAGATTGACTTGCTGAAATAACAAGTAGTGCAATATCTGCTCCAAAAAGAAGGGTAAATCCTCCAATTAAGAACAAAGATAAAAATGTTACAACGCTTAATGATAAAGGAATCAAGTTAAGGCAAAATACTAAAGTAACAAATAATAGTATTGCAACTTCTACAATTAGTTGTAAATGATTTTGAGCAATTAATAACATATTCTAATCACAAATTTATCTTTATTTTTTAAATAATTAAAGTGGACTGACCGGGATTTGAACCCGGGGCCTCCGCCATGCCAAGGCGACGATCTACCATCTGAGCTACCAGCCCATAATAATCAAATATTTATAATAAATATTTAAACATTTTAATATAAATAACTATTTACCATTTCTTGCTAAATCGTAAACATTATTAATGATGATTTGGAATAAATCATCTGTTTTTACATCAATTTTTTCCTGAGGATTAACTATAAAATTTAATGCCTGTTCAATAACCTCATCAGAATCATTTGACCTATACATTAATCCTTTATTAATGTAATACTGGTCAACAGATAACGTTTCACCAGGATAACATGAAATAACAGGAGTTTGTAAAATAGAAGCTTCCCTATTCATTGTTCCTCCTGCTCCTATAACTAAATCAGCTTTTTTAATTATACTAGAAGTATCAACAGGCGGTTTTAAAATTGAAACATTCTCAATCCCTTCAAAAATCTCTGCTTGTTCTTTAAATCTTGGAAGAATAAGAATATTAGCATAGTTTTTTAACTCATCAACTATAGGAGATAAAACCGATTTATGACAATCTGCATCTAAGTAAGATGCAAGTGAAGGTTCAGGTCTCATCAAAATTGTTTTTGGATGTTTTAAATCTAAATTTAGATCATTGAAAATATTATCATTGTATTTAAAACTTTTAAAATGCATTAATTCAGAAGTACCTTCATAAGAAATAATAGTATTTGGATCTGCCCCAAATTTCATTAATTTCCAAATATCAATTATTTTAGGAGTTATAATCCGATCACACAATGGTAAAGTTAATTTATTTGCAGCTAAAGCATGTTCATTATCTAAAATATATAAACTTGGAATTCCTAATCCAAATGATATTCTAGGAAGTTCAATAGAATGTTTGCTAAGGGTAACATCTACTTTTTCATCATGAATAACATCAACTAAGTTATAAACTCTTGAAGTACTCTCTTTGAGTTTATCATACAAACTTACACCATGTTTTCCAACTGATATAAAGTCAATATCATATATTTCCATTAATTTATGAATATCTCCAAATTGTCTTGCTGTAACAATTACATCCTCTCCTTCAGCTTCAAAATATTTAATAACATCTTTAAAAAATCTTACATGAGGAGCATTTGAGATATCTATCCATATTTTCAATGAAACCACCGATTTATTTAAGCATTATTTTTCTTTTCTAAAATAGTTTTAATAATTTTATCTAGCCCAATTCCTTCTTTTAAACTAGATTGAATGACTTTAACATTCGGATTTAATTTTTTAGCATCATTTGCCATTTTTTCAGCATCTGCTCCTACTGCATCAGCTAAATCAATTTTGTTAATTACAACTAAATCTGAAGTTTGGAATATTAATGGGTGTTTTTCTACAGTATCATCACCTTCAGTAACACTTACAACAACAACCCTCATATGTGAACCTAATTCAAAGTCAACAGGACAAATTAAATTACCTACATTTTCTACAATAAGAATGTCAATATCATCTAATGGTAAATCACCAATTCCATGACCTACTAAATGTGCATCTAAATGACATTCTTTACCAGTATTTAGCCCAACTACTGGAACATCATGTTTTTTAATACGTCCTGCATCGAATTTACTTATAATATCTCCTGCAATTACTCCAATCTTATCATCAGTATTATCAATGATATCTTCAATTAATGATGTTTTACCAGAACCAATAGCTCCTACAAAATCAACACAGAAAATTCCTTTTTCTTCAAGATTTTTTTTATTTTTTTCAGCTAATTTTTTATTAGCATCCATAATATTTTTTTGTACATCTACATCTGCAACCATATGCATAGTTATCCTCCACCTAATCATCATCTGGTTTTTCAATAACAATATTTTTAACAATGCAATCTTTACCATTTAAAATACTTATTTTTTGACTATCACACTCAGGACATTTAACTAAAGGAGCATAATGATCCTCATCATCAAGTATAGCATTTCCATGGAAATCACATTGCGAACATCTAATTTCAATGGGTATTTCTTCTATATTTATCTTAGCATCTTCCATTATCGTATTTTCAACTAAAACACTTAACATAAACTTTAGTTGTTCTGGATTAATCATAGCTAATCTGCCTATTTCAATGTAAACTTCATTGACTTCCATTGCTTTATTATTTTCAGCAGTTTGTAAAACTGCATCAATTATTCCTTGAGCCATTGATAATTCATGCATTATTTTTTCTCCCTTTTATAGAAAAATATTATTATTAATATATTAGATATTGTTTAGCTATATTATAAACCTTTTTAAAAATAGATATTACTGCTAATAAGTAAAATAATACTTTTTTTAACATCTTTTAATAAATAACTTGAATTTACATTGAAAGCATATTGTTGATTTTAGCAACATTTATATATTTATTAGTATTAAATAATCATCATAGGAGAGTGATAAATATGCCATTAAATTCAAAATTCGGTTTTGGTTGTATGAGACTACCATTAACAGATGAAAACAATCCAACATCAATTAATCAAGAGTTATTTAACCAAATGATAGATTATTACATGAAAAAAGGATATAATTTCTTTGATACATCATACGCATATCATAATGGACAATCTGAAATAGCTTTAAGAAAAGGCCTAGTTGAGAGATACCCAAGAGAATCATTTGAAATAGCCGATAAAATGCCAACTTGGCTTTTAGAAAAAGAGGAAGATAACAACAAATACTTCAATGAAATGCTTGAACGACTTGGAATTGATTATTTTGATAAATTCCATGTTCACAATATTAATGTACCATTTCTTAAAAAAGCTAAAAAATCAAAAGCATTCGAATTTGTTAAAAAAATGAAAAAAGAAGAAAAAATAAAGCAAATTGGTTTTAGTTTCCATGATAGTGCAGAATTATTAAAAGAAGTTTTAGATGAATATGGAGAAGGTCTTGATTTTGTACAATTAGAACTCAATTATATGGACTGGGAAGATCCTGTAATTGAAGCTAAAAACTGTTATGATCTTTGTGTTAAACACGATTTAGATGTATATGTGATGGAACCTTTAAAAGGAGGAACAATAGTAAATACATCTGATGAAATTAAAAATGAATTTAAAAATTTTAATCCTAATAAAAGCATCGCTAGTTTTGCTTTAAGATTTTGTGCATCGCTAGAACATGTGAAAATTGTTTTAAGTGGCATGAGCAATATGGACGACTTAATTGATAATTGTAAAACTTATGAAAACTTTGAAGATTTAAATGATGAAGAAAAAGAATTTTTATCTAATATTGCTTTAAAATTAAGAAATACTCTTGCAGTACCATGTAGTGAGTGTAATTACTGTGTTGATTATTGTCCTGAAATGATTCCAATACCTGAATACTTTAAAATCTATAATTTATCTAAACAAAGTCCAAGTAATATATACACATTATTTTTTGCTAAATTAGAACATGAAAAAGTACCAACAGACGAATGCACATATTGTGGAAGTTGTATTGATTATTGTACTCAAAAAATTGACATTCCAGAAATGCTTGAAAAAGCTCGTGAAGAATTATCAGATGGTTTTAATCCTTATGATTAATACATGTTAATCTCTCTTTTTTGCTTAAAATTTTAAAAATTATACAAATTATCTTTAAAAATTAAACGAAATAACAATAAATAACATGAAGAAATACTTTAAATAGAAAATAAATAAAATATATTATTTAATTTACATTTTTTAAAAAAAAAACAGATGATAACAGTGATTAATTTGAAGCAAAGAGAAATAAAGGCTTATTAGTATATTTAACCATCTATTTTAAGCATTAGCTTAATTTAAATTTTAATTTGCGAACATGATCATTATTTTTACTTATTTTTGATGCTTTTCTATAATAATCAATAGCTTTTGGAAATACATGACTATCATTATAAATTAGTCCTATTAATGCCAATACATCAACATTTTTATTATCAAAACTGTTAATTTCTTCTAAAATATCTAAAGAAGAACTTAAATCTCCTTGTTCATATAAATCATATGCTTCTTCAAATAAAACATCAACATCGTCTAAAGAATCTATTGAAATTTTTTTAATATCATTTTTATTATTTAAAAGAGAGTCTAATTCAATAGCTATTTTATTGGTTGAATCGACTTTTAGTGCTTTTTTTAAGAAAAATTTAGCTACATCATCTTGTTTTTGCACGTGTAATATTTTACCCATTAAAGCTAGTGCATTTGGATTTTTTTTATCAATGTCTAGAATATTATGGAGCATTTCTTTTGATGAATCATATTTTTCATTTGTAAATAAATTTTGTGCTTCATTAAAAAGTTCATCAGCAACAGATGATTCTTCTTCAATTTTTACATTAGACACATCTATAACTTCACTTTTCACATCTTCACTAACTAAACTACACATATATTTTAAAATATACTTAGTAGCTTCTTTGTGAAGGGGTTTATTATCATTTCCACATTTCGGTGAATAAATACAAGATGGACAACCACTTTTGCATTTACAATTATCTAATAAATCATAAGTAGATTTTAGTAAATCAGTAAACACATCAACTGCTTTTTCAGTTATCCCAATACCACCTTCATAACCATCATAAATAAAAATTGTAGCTTCGCCTGTGTCATTATGATAATTTGTTGATAAACCTCCGATATCAAATCTATCACACATTACATGTAGTGGGAATAGTCCAATTAATGCGTGTTCTGCTCCATGAAGGCCTCCTTCAAATACTTCATCTTCATCTTCGTACAGTTCTTCTAAATAATCCTTAACAGTACTTGGAATTGTAAACCATAAGCCTTTAGTTCTAAATTTTAATGGAGGCAAATCCAAATCAAAAGTTCCAATTGTTTTTGAATAAGTTACTTTTTTATATTTATAATAATCTTCTTTAACAGTTAATTCGCCAAAATTAATTTCTAAATCACCATAATTGGTTTTAGATAACTTACGTTCAATATTAATTTCTGTTTTATTTAAAACAATAGTATGGTAATCAACGACCTGCGGAAATACATTTACATATCCACTATTAAAATTAATATTCTTTACAATATATGTTTCTCCTTGGTTTATTAAAACAGCCCCCTCATGAGCTTCCCTATACACTTGAGAGCGTTCCATTATCTCAAGAAGTTTTCCATTATTCATTACTTTGAATTCATCACCAGATAGTTGGTCTAAGGAATGATTCATTGCAGGATTATCATCATAAGGATATACAAAATCACCATTAGCATTTTGATATAACTCCTTTTGTGAAATTAATTTATCTATAATATCATAATCAACATTGAAATATTTAAAAGCCTCCTCTTCTTTTAAAATTAACTCATCAGCAGCACATAATAAATGAGCTTCTTGTAAAATTGAATTAGATAAATCAATAATTGCATTTTCATGAGGTTTATCAAAGAAAAAACTAGGATTATTCATAAAATATTGATCTAATTGATTTTCAAATGCGATTAAAATAGCTAATGACTTTTGATTACTTCTACCTGCCCGTCCACTTTGTTGCCAAGTAGAAATCATGGTTCCAGGATAGCCTGAAATTATAACGGCGCCAAGTGATCCGATATTAATACCTAGTTCTAGTGCATTTGTACATGTTACACCCAAATATTTTCCACTTTTAAGGCCTTCTTCAATCTCACGTCTTTCATGAGGTTGATATCCTGCTCTGTAAGATGTTATTCTATGAGCCAATTTTCCTTTAACTTTAGTCATGTCTTTTTTAGCCCACATAGCAATCAGTTCTGTGGTTTTTCTTGAAACCGTAAAACATAAAGTTTGAATATTTTTAAGCATTAAATATAAAAAAATATTCTCTGTTTCTATATGAACCGATGGAGCATCAAAATTATTAGATTTATTTCGCCTATAATTCTTAAATGGATTATATAAAATAAAGTCTTTTTCTCCACTTGGAGATGTATCATTATCCACTAAAACAAAATCCTCACCAGTTAACATATTAGCTAGTTCTAATGGATTAGCTAATGTAGCTGAAGATAAAATAAATTGAGGATAAGAACCATAAAAATTAGCTATTCTTTTAAGTCTTCTGATTAAAAAAGCTACATTTGAACCAAAAACTCCTTTATAATAATGTGATTCATCAATAACAATATATTTAAGATTTCTATAAAAGTCCTCCCATTGATGATGCCAGGATAAAATTAAATGAAGTTGATAAGGATTTGTAATAATAATTCTAGAATTTTCACGAATTTTACGCTTTTTAGACCTTGGAGTGTCACCATCATAGGTATTTGGATAAATATTAATATTTAAAGAATTTTCAAGTTTTTCTAGAACATGTAATTGATCATTAGCTAAAGCTTTAGCAGGATAAATATATAATGCAGTAGCTTTACTATCTTCAATCATAGTTTCCATAATTGGTAAATTAAAAGCTAAAGTTTTTCCAGAAGCAGTTGGAGTAGTTATAATGACGTTTTCATCATTTTGAATAGCTTCATATGTTTTAGCTTGATGTTGATATAATTTAACACTATTAGAGTCTAAGTAATAAATAATTTTTTCATTTAAATCATCTACTTTTTTAAAAGTGGCTTTTTTAGCAGGTATTGTCTCAACATGAGCAATTTTATCCCTATAACGAACATCATTTTTAAATATATCAATATTTGGTGAAGACATAGTAACAGCCAATTAATTATAAATAGTATTGGTTTTGAACTTAAATTAACAAATAATAGTTTAATTCAAAGTAATATTTAAATTATATGTTTAAAAATAAGAATATTGATTTAAAGTTAGGAAATTTACTTCCTAACTACACGCATATTATGGAAGATTATTTAAAATCTTCACAATTAAATTGTTAGGTCAACCTAATATATAAAATTTATAGATACCTAAAAATTTAATCACAAAAAATATAGTTTGTAAAATACACAGAAGCTGCTTTATTAAACATATCCTTCCAATTATCAAACTTTGTATTTTGAGAAATAAATTCATCCCATTTTTCAAGATTAAGATTATCAAAATCCTCTTGATTGTTTATCTCAAATCCAGATGCATCAAATAATTCATCAATACTTGAAAAACGACTATATTCTTTAAGAAATTCTTCATTGAATAATAAATTAAATGGAATCGTATTTTCTCCACTTACTTCTTCGAGTCTTTTAGAAATAGTTTTAATTTTATTTAGAAAATTACTTGCATCAAACTCTGCTTTCATATTAAACTCCTTAGTAACTGTTATAAATTAAATTTGAATTTAGACTTTTAAAAATTTAATGTTTATTACTTATGTGATTAAAAAAATATTACTATACAAATGCTCCCTACATCACTTTATAAACCAATAACAACATATAAATTAATTATTATATAATTAAAGAGGAATAATAAATGATTACCTATGAAGAATTTGAAGAAATTGTAGTTAATATATTAAAAAGAGATATTTCTTCAAATGAAGACCAAAAAAAAGCTATTTCATCACCAGCTAATCAGTCACTATTCATAGTAGCTGGACCCGGATCTGGAAAAACAACCGTGATGGTGCTAAAAATATTAAAATACATTTTTGTAGACGATATTGCTCCTCAAAAAATATTATCAACTACATTTACAAAAAAAGCAGCTAATGAATTATATTCTCGTATATTAGGATGGGGAGATGAAATTAAAAATCATCTTATAGAAAAAATGGAAGGAGAATTTAGTGAAGAAAGCTTTGAAAAAATCGCAAAAATTGAAAGAATAGATTTTAATCAAATTAATGTAGGTACAACAGATAGTGTTTCAGAAGAATTATTAAGAATTCATAAAAAACCAGGAACCAACCAAACATTGGTAATTGAAGAATTTGTTGCTAAATCAGCAATGATGAATATTCTACTTAAAGATGAAAGATACCTTAATGAAGATTTAAAAAAATATCTTAAAGACATAAGTGGTAAAAACAAATTAGAAGAACCCTCTATTATGAGCGAAATCCTCCTTGAAATAAAAAATAGAATGTATTATGATCAGGTGGATTTTTTAGAAATTTATAATAATTGCCATGACAACAAAGGACTTAAATTATCTCTTCAATGCATTAATGAATATGAAAATGAATTAAAAGATAGGAACATTATGGATTTTGCAATGCTTGAAGATAAATTCTTAAAAAAACTTAAAAATCATGAATTAGATGTTTTTCTTGATGACGTGAAAATTATCTTAATTGATGAATACCAAGACACAAATTTAATTCAAGAAGATATCTATTTTACAATAGCAAAATCTGCTTTAAAAGATGGTGGAAGTTTAACAGTGGTTGGAGATGATGATCAATCCCTTTATAGATTTAGAGGAGCTACAGTTGAATTATTTACCGATTTCAAAAAAAGAGCAAAAGATAAATTACAACTTGATGTTGAAGAAATTAACTTAAAAACAAATTATAGATCAACAAAAAACATTATAAATCATTGTAATCAATTTGCAGAACTAGATCAAGAATATCAAAATGCAAGAGTAAATAATAAGCCTAAAATTATAGCACCTGACTTTGCAGATAATGATATGCCCATTTTAGGAATGTTTAGAAACAATCAAGAAATGCTAGCTAATGATTTGTCTAAATTGATTCATAAACTAGTTAATAAAGGAGAAGTAAAACAAAAAGTCCTCCAAGTATTAGATTCGGATTATTTTGAAAAATTGAATGGTAATTTTAGTATTGCTGAATTTCAGATAATAGCTAATGAAAAATCTAGACAAAAAAAAGAAATAGAAAAAATTACACTTAAATTAGATAGAGAATATGGTTCTGCATCAGATATTGCTCTTTTATCTTATTCACCTAAAGAAGTTAAAAATGGAAATAAATCATTTATTTATAACTTAAGAAAAAGGCTTGAAAAGTTTAATATAGATATTTTTAATCCAAAAGGAAGAAATCTTCAAGATATTCCAGAAGTAAGTATTTTTTGTGGATTAATGTTAGAATGTATAGATCCTGAAGCTAAAATTCAAAAAAGTGATAAAACAATTCCAAATACAGCAAAAAGAAATATGTTTCGATGGAGAATGCAAGCACATGAATTTATAAAATCAAATCCCAACCCACAAAAACCAATTACATTAGCAGAATTTATATTATCTTGGCAACTTAGACAACCAAGAGGATATGACAAATGGCCTAATACAACTAGTTTAATGAGATTAGCTTATAAATTAATTACATGGATTGAAATTTTACAAGAAGATGTTGAAGGAATAGTATATTTAGAAGCTATTATGAACTCTATTACTCAAACAGGATTTTTTAACAAATATTCTGCAAATATTTCATTTAAAACAGAAGAAGATGAAAGAAACTCAATTTTAGAAGCTATTTGGAATATTTTCATTCCACTTTCAACCGGAGGAATAACAATTGATGAGGATCTTCTTGAAACACTACCCGAAGATAGATTAAATATAATGTCAATTCACCAATCAAAAGGATTAGAATTTCCATTAGTTATTGTTGATGTTGGTTCAAAATTCAAAAAAAATACCATTAATACACAAAAATTAAGATTTCCAAAAAAATTAGATAGTAATACAACAATTGAAGATAGTATTAGAGCATATAGTGAACTTGGAATATCATCTAGAAGTGAAAAAGACAGGTGCTTTGATGATTTAATACGCCTTTATTTTGTTGCCTTTTCAAGAACGAAAAATGTATTATTATTAGTTGGACTAAATCAAGCTATTGAAGGATATAATAATAAAAATAAACATTATACTATTCCAAATATTGCTCTTGGATGGAGTAGAAATGAAAAGTATCATGGTTTTAAAGAGATTTATTTAATTTAAGGAAGTATTGACATGAAATTATCAACAAGATCAAAATCATATATGATTCCAGAATATAACTTAACTGGAGATTTATTATCATTTTTAACCTGCAATCTTCAATATAGATATCAAAATAAAGGTACATTACCACCTTCAATGCCCGTGCAACTCTGGTTTGGGGAATTTATACACGGAGTGATGGAAGAAGCTTTTTTAAAATGGAAACATGAAAAAATACCATTTCCATGGGACTGGAAAAAAGACATTCGTCCAATTGAAGATATGATTGATTTAAGGTTACAAGTAAGAGGATTATACCCCCCTGAAGAACATTTTTTTACAATTAATCATCCTGATGTAAACATGCAAATCGAAGATCTGGATGAAAGAAACCATAAAAAATTAGCTAGCGCAAGAGCAGAAAAAGCAATTAACATATGGGGACCTCACTTATTCCCTTTAATTGATTCAGCAGAGCTTTTAATCAAAGGTCTACGTGAAATGCCTAATTATGATGAAAATACAAGTAGATCTAATTATTATGGTATTAATGGAGTTATAGATGTATTAAGTTCAATTAAAATAAATAAAACAAAAAAACAAAGTACTTTAGATAATTATAATAATAGAATCCTTGAATTTCTCAAAAAAGACCCTGAATTTCAAAAGAAAATTGACGAGATAAATGAAGAAGATGAATATGAAATAATAATAGATTATAAAGGAATGAAAAGACCTCCTATGAATTATGAAAAAAGTGATAATAAATCTTGGCTTCAACATGAATGGCAAATACAAACCTATTCCTGGCTTAGATCCAAACAAGAAGATTCAAAACCTATTATAGCAGGAGTAATATTTTATTTAAATGAATTAGTTCCTTCAAAAGAAGATTTATTTGCAATTCAACAAGATTTACACACTAACCTAACAGATATTCCAAGAAATGAAAATGAATATAAAAAAGATATTGAATTAATTGAAAATTGGGATGAAGATTTAAAAGTACCTGAGCTATCAGAAAAATTTAAAATTGATAGATCAATTAGAATAATCAATATTAATGAAATAGAACGTGAAAAAGCTTTAAAAGAATTTGATAACGTTGTAGCAAATATTGAAAATTCACTAATTAAAGAAATTAAAGGTTGTAATATACAAGATTCCTGGAAAGCTAATGCTGATGAGAGAACTTGTAATGCATGTGATTTTAAAACTTTTTGTAAAAAACATAAAGCAAAAAACAAAGATTTTAACATTCCTTAAAACAAATAATAAATCAAAGGTGAAAATATGGGCTTAGAAAATAATAAAAAATATTATGAGGTACTTAATAGTAAAGTTAATTTAACATCTAAACCAGTAGCTATTAAACTAATTAATAGCAAGGAGGATGTTCCAGAAGGGATTAGTCTACTTAACGATAAAATAAGACACTGCGAAATGGTTAAAAATGCATCTTTAGGTGAAAAATTCTACACAACTATCGACCAACATTTATGTTTAGGTGGAGCTGGAGCTATTGGTCTTAGAGACATGCCTCCAAAACTAGCTAATGGAGAAAAATATTTGTCATTAGGTAGATTTAAAGATTTAGAAACCGCTAAAAGTCTTACCAAAGAGCTTTCAATTGTTGAAGATAAAAGATGGGGAATAATGTATGCTCCCTTAGATGAAGCTGACTTTGAAGCTGATGTAATCCAAATCATCACTGAACCTGTTAATGGAATGATTTTAGCTCAAAGTATCGTATATTCTTCTGGTACTAAGGTTGAAGCAACTTTTGCAGGTATTCAATCTTTATGTGGTGATACTTTCTCAAAACCATACAATGATAAAAGCATTAACTTTACATTAGGTTGTGATGGTTCTAGAAAAGCTGCCAAAATCCAAGATAATGAAATGATTATTGGAATTAGTAAAGATAAAATTGATGAAGTTATTTTTGGCTTAGAATCAATGTCTTAGATTCATTTTAATAGCTTTAAATAATCATTATAATGATTAATATTTAACAATTCTTTTTCATTTTTTTCTTTTATTCCATAAAAAGTATAATCATCATCAAACATTTTTCTTAAAATTGGATTTAAATTATCGTTTTTGTTTTTTAAATAATTCATTAAATTAATTCTATGACCTACAAAAGGCATTCCTAATCCTTCTGCAGAATCAAGTAAACCATGATTTTGTCTTCTTAAAATAGCTATTGTTTTTGAAGGATTATCTGAATTTTGACTTATTTTAATAAGTTCATTAAATGTATCTGTTGTAACTGTTGGTTGGTCTGCTGTAATGCATAATGCAAATTCATATTTACAATTAGCTAAACCATTAAAAAGAGAAGTTGATAAACCTACATCGTGAGGATTATTTTCTATAAACTTTACAGAATCTTTATAATTATTGAAAACAACTTCTTTTATTTCATCACAATAATGTCCAAGTACCACAATACACTCATCTATATTTGCAGATAATGCATTATCAATTGTTGTCTCTAAAACTGTTTTATCTTTAAAAGGAAGAATAAGTTTATTTTTTAAATCTAAATTTCGAGAAATTAAATCTTTTCTCATTCTGGAATTTTTTCCAGCCGCTGTAATAACACAAGAAATTGACATGAAAATAAAAAAAAAGAGAGATATTACTCATTTGGGAGATATCTCATAATTTTAGCGTAAATAGCCATACCTGAACCAGAACCATCGGTCCACATTTCAATTTGAACAGGAAAATCATGATTATTCGTTACTTTAATATCCCTTGCAGGATTAAAACCAAATAATACAGCATTTTCATCTGTTGACATTCCAGTTGGTAAACTAAAACCTTCTGCAAGAACAACTCCTCTTAAAGCTCTAGCTGGTGGACATACACCATGAGCAGCACTTCCTCCAGGAGCAGTACTGTCTTTAGCAGAACCAAAATCAATGTAATCCCTACCATTACTAGTTGAATTAGGTGGGATTATAGTACCATTCCATGCTTTAACAAATTGTCTTGCATTATATTCTCTTACTGAATCACCATATTGTGGATAAGAACCTAAATAAGTATAGTACATTTCACCATCAGATTTAGTTGTATTTCCCATATACAGAACAATAGGAGTTCCTTCAGGATAAGCTGCAACATAATCTGCTACATCTTCTCCAAATATATATGAAACGTTACCAGAACTAATATCAGATCTTCCATCTGAAAATTCAACTATTCCTTTTTCTAAGGTATAATTAGAACCTTCAACTGCTTCATGATTATACCAATATCTAACATTTGAAGTATTGAAATAATCATTACCAAATTCATAATCTTTAATTTTATCTTCAGGAATAGAATCTACAACAGTACCATTTTCAACAACATCAACACCAGCAGATGTTTTTGTTAAATATTTATACGGAGCACTATATCCCCATACATAAGTTTCTGGTTCTTTAACTGCAAGTTTATCCCCTTCTAAAGTCAAATATCCCGGTCCATCTACATTAACTACATTTCCATATGCATCAATACCTTCACTAGACACAGTAGTAAAATCAAATTGAACAACACCAGTTTCCAAAGTCATGAAAATATCTTTAATGTCTAAAGCCCGAAATTCATGAGATAAAAAGTTTAAATTGCCTAATAATGGAAGTACAATTGGATCTCTTTGACCGAGAATAGAATCTCCTTCAAACATAGATTGACCTATAGGTAAGTCATAAGCATCAGTAATTGATTGTCCTGTATATTTAGTACTGTTAACAAATGAGAATGCAAATAATAGAATGCAAATAAAAAATATTGATAAAAATATCTTAACTGAAGTATTTCGCCATTTACTCATCACGTCACCTTAAAATAGATAATAATAATATTAATTATAATATAACAGAATATATAAAATTTTTGTTAAACTAATACATCATAATTTTTCAGAAATTAGCTTAATTCTCTCTTGAATATCCGTAATAGCTTTTTGACCATTTCCACCAATTAAAATTGCGTCTTCATGAGAATACTCTGCAACAAGTTCAATAATCTCATCAAGAGAATTAACTGTCAAAATTGTACCACCATAACCTAAAGAGTTAATTCTGTATAATGCCACGTCTAAAGTATCATCTAAACCTGGAAACAATACAATAACTTCAGGATTATATTTAACAGCTGCATCTAAAATATCCAATCTATGTTTCTCATTAGCTCTTGGAGTTCCAATAAATATTGCATAAAAATCCATTTCAGATAAAATAGATTCTAAAGCATCAGAATTATCTGTTTTTCCAACATAAACAGAAGCGTTATTAATTTTATACACATCTAAACGACCACGAATAGCCTTAAAATCTGTCAAAGTTTCTCTAATAATTCCTTTAGAAACTTTCAACTCACGAGCAATAGCTGTTGCTAAACCAGCGTTAAGTAAGTTAAACTTACCAACCAATTTAATTTCATCATTATATTCAAAAAAAGGAATTGTTTTAATAGCTGCAGACTTAAAATCACTATTAAAATCTTGATTAAAAGCAGTGAAAATTGTTTTTCCTGAAAAAAACTTAACAAGAGAATCTTTATAATTAGCTATCGTTTTGTGAACATCCATATGATCATTACCAATATTAGTAAGCCCAATCATATCAAAATCAAAACAATAATCACAGAAATTTAAAGTCATATCACAAACTTCAACTAATAAAACATCGTAATCTCCTTCACTAGCTTCTAGAATTAAATCATAATACCCTGAAAAACCTCCACCACCATTTCCACCAACAAGAACCTTCTTACCAGCATTTTCTAAAATACTTTTTAACATATGAACAGTAGTTGTTTTCCCATTAGTTCCAGTAATACCAATAGTAAAAATCTTTTTATGTGAATCTACAACATCACACACTAAATTTCCATCTTTAAGTAATCTATCAGCAAAAGCTCCTCCAAACATACTAGGACTAATAGCTATTGCATCACATTTTTCAATTGCATAAGAATTAGAAAATCCCAAATCAACAGTAAATTTTTCAGATACAATTGAAATACTTTGTTCATCATTTATTAAATCAATTGGTGCAATAGGCAATTCTAAATCAGATAAATCAATATTACTATTTAAATCAGTTGCATAAACTTCCCAACCATGTTTTAGAAAAGATTTAACAGCTTTTTTACCCTCTACTCCCAAACCAATAACTGCAGCTTTCATGAAAAATTATCCCTTAAAATATAATTACATAGTAAATATTCATTTTCAAAATTAATAAATATTATGTAAATAAAATAAATAACAAAAAGGTGAGTTTTATGTTTGAAGAAGATAAAGATGATAAAATTTACAATCTAATCATTAGTAACAGTTACGATGGAAACAAAGAATACCAACAATTTATCGAGAAAGTATACTCTAAAACGGATTTTTTATGGAAAGAATCCATTTCCTCATCCTATTCATTAGCTGGTGAGGAGTTTTATAATAAAGTAGATAGAATCATATTATTATCTGGACTTTATAAAGAAAATAAAGAAACTTTTCATGCCCTTTTAGAAGCTAGTGAAAAATATAAAATCCCAATTGTTTTAGTAAGACCATATGGAGTTGAAGAAGTTCCAGAAATCCTAGAAAACAAAGCAGCGACCATTGTTGGGTGGAACGCTAACTGCATAGTTGATGCTATTAAAAATGCTGATGAAACAATGTAAAAAAAATAATTAATTTCACAAGCTACGAAACACAGTTTCTGAATTTAGTTAACATTACTTTAGGATAATTTATGTAAAGTATTCGCAGAATTAATATAATGGATATAAATGATTAGTAAATTGATATTCACCTCATTTTTTAGAATTAGATAATTCAATAATACCTAATTTTCTTGCAGTCAATTATAAAATTTGAAAGTTAAGTTTTACCTAATCCTCGTTTTCCTGTAATAATAAGATGGATTAAAAAAAATAAAATAAATAACCTAATTTAGGTTATTACTTTAGAAATTCCATTTATTTTTTCAACTTTTATTAAATTATCTGCTGCATTTTCAAGTTGAGATTCATGAGTTACAATAATCATTTGTGGTAGTAATGTCATGTCTTTTAATAAATTAATTAATTCATGTCTTCTTGAACTATCTAAATGAATTGTAGGTTCATCTAGTAAAATAGTATCTAAATCACCTTTTGCCATTGCTTGAGTAATACCTAATCTTAAAGCAAGAGCAATAGCTATTTTCTCACCACCACTAACCATACTAATTGAAGATTCTCCTTCTGGTCCATAAACAATTACATTGTACTCATCATCTAATGTTAAATCAGAATAATTAAAATTAAATTCATTAAAGAATTGTTTAGTGTATTGTTGGATTAAAGGTCTTGAAATATTTCTTAAATCCTTTTGAATACCATTTTTACTATATAATTCCCTAATATGATTTAATAAAAACAAATAATCTGAAATATCATCATATTCTTGTTGGAATTTGTTACTAGTTTCAATTTTTTCTTTTAAATTCTTAACTGTAGCTATTAATTCTCTAGCTCTTCCTTTAATTCCTGAAAGTTCATTGTTAAAGGTTTCTCTGCGTCTTCCATACATTTCAAAACGATAAATCACTTGTTCAAACTTATCACCATCATATGATGATGCATCAATTTTATTTTGAATAATTTCAATCTGATTAAGACAAACCCCAATATCTTCTTTAATAGCATCAAATTGTGAAGTTAAAGAATTTTTATTTTGAACAAAACCTTTAAGCTGATTATATTTTTCTTTTTTATCTTTTAAATCAGTTATACGATTTTGAAGTTCAACCGTGCTAATATCTCCACTTAAATGAGGATCTTGTTCAATAGCTAATTTAATATTTTTAACATGATTATCAATTTCATTTCTAATTTGTTTAAGCTTATATTGTGATTCTGTTTCACTACCTAATACTTCTAAAGCACCCTGAGCTTGGATATATCTCTCATGAGATTCTCTGAAATTTTCACGATTGGTTTTTTGTTTATCAATTAAAATGATAATTTCACCAAGTTTGTTTGTAGTGTATTCCTTAGCTTCAAGACTCTCATCAATATCAGAAAGTTTAACTAAGTCTTTTTCTAAATTACTGAATTTATGTTTGTATTCAATAATATCTTTTGATAAATTTTGAAGTAAGTCTAGTTTTTCATTAAAACTACTTTTATTTTTAGTTAATAAACGTACATTCTCTTCATTTTCAGAAATTAACTTTTTATTATTTTCAATTTCTAATGAATAGCCTTCAATTAATTCAAATTTCTTTTTATCATCAATATCAGACTGACATACAGGACATTTATTCTCTACATCATTCAATTCTTCTAAAGGTTTTTCAGCAGCTTTAATGTTTTGTTTAAAACTAACAATATTCTCATTTTTAGTAATAATATCTTTAGATAAATCTTCTATTTTTGAACTAATTTCATTAATTAAATCATTATTAGCTTCTTCAAGTTGAATAAATTCACTAATTTCAGCCAATATCTCTTGAGATAATCCATTATCTTGTAATTTATCTTTAGATCTTGAAAAAAAGTCTTCAATCTCATTTCTATCATTTTCTATATTTTTAAGGAGACTTTTTTTATCTTGTTCAAGTCTAGTAATAGAAGCTAATTCTTTTTCAAAATTATTTTTTTGATTTGTTAATTTATTAATTTCTTCTTCACATGCTAAATAATTATTATAATCTTCTTTTTTATCAGTAATCATGGATTTTTGTTTAGAAATAGATTTTAAAGTTTCTTCTATATTATCCTCATCTTCTTTTAGTCTTTGAATACTTGTTACAGATTTTTCAAAATCAAGATAAACGTCTAATTTAGAAACATACTTATCTAATCTTGTAATTTCTTCTTCAGCATTTTTAATTTCATCTAAATTCTCTTGAACAACTTTTTTATCCCTTTCTAAAACATTAAGTGTATTTTGTTCGGATTTTAAATTATTCATTTGAGTCTCATAGATTTCTTTTTCTCGTTCCATTGTTCTTTTATCTTCAACAGAACTCTTTAATAATTCATCAACTTCAGATATTTGAGCCTCAAGATTATGCCCTCTATCTTTAAGATCTCTTAATTCTGCATTTTTCAAATTAAGATCTTCAATTAAAGTTTCTGATGAATAAAGCTTACCTTTAAGTTCGGAAAGTTGATTTTCATATGAATTAATAAATTGTAAAAAATTTTTCCAAGATCTTTCTAATGAATCTAAACCTAATAACTTACCTATCAGTTGTTTTTTCTCAGAAGCTGTTTTATCAACTAATTCCGCAATTTCACCTTGTCTTATATAAATTGCGTTTAAAAACAAATCAGAATCAATATCTAAAATCTGTAAAATTTCATTAGATACTTCCTTATCCCCAGTACATATGTGAACAAAGTCTGTTTCAGCAGAAGCTTTTTTATAAATCGATGATTTTAATTTAGACTTGGTTTTACTACGAACAATTTTATACATTCTTGCATTAGATAAAAATTCCAATTCAACACTCATTTCATTTGAATTATTTCTAACTAGATCATCAATTTTTTTAGCTGTGTGCTGTTTAAATAATGCAAAGCTAATAGCTTCTAAAATTGTAGATTTTCCAGCACCATTTTCACCTACAATAACACTGATTCCTTCATCAAAATTGATTGTTTGATTTTTATAGGATTTAAAATTGTTTAACTTTAATTTAGTGAAAATCATTCTAAAACCTCTTTAAATGTTACTTGAACATCTTCTTTTGGTGTATTTTCATCTTCAACAACATTTTCACTTGATCTATAATGTTCATGGAAAAATTGATTGATTAACTCCTCGGATTCATATAATTTATCCTTAGAAAGATACTCATATAAATCAATAGCTAATTTAGTGACATTTTCATTATCAAATTCTTTTAATTTATCTACAATAAGTTCTTTAGGACCTAATGAATCACTTTGAATAATAATATCATCAATATTATCTTCCCCAATCATTTTAAATTCAGGTCTAATCATTAAAGACAAATCACCAAGCTCTTCATTAATTTTTTCATAAACAGAAGCAACATCAGAATCAACATCCTTTATTGTTAAGTTTAAAATAGGTTTTTTATCAAAATCTTTTATTGTTTCTTTAATTCCTTCAATTCCACTTTCTAAATTCTTAAAATCTAGAGATCTATTTATGAATTCCCTTGGAATATCAATTTTAACTCTTTTAATGCGAGGTTTAGCTCCATCTAAATCAACAACAACAAAACCTTTACCTTTTTCTTTATATTCTTTTAATTCATCAGTTTTCCAAATTTCACTAGAACCTGGATAAACTAATTTACCTTCTCCAAAATCATCATTAATATATTTATGAAGATGTCCCAAAGCATAATAATCAAAATTATCAGGAATATCCCCAATTTCTAATTCATAGCTTAAATTGAAATATTTATCAATTCCTTGATGTAAAACTAAAATAGATTTTTTATGATTATCTGCTTTTTTAGATAATTCTGCTAATTTACTTTTTAATGATTTATTCTGAGAAGCCGGATAATATGGTAAACCTGCAATAAATACATCATCATGCATATAATTTGTATTAATAGGACTTATTACTTTTAAACCTAATTTTTTAAAAATAACTTGTGGTGGAATTGCTCCACTACGCATAACCATATCATGATTTCCAGCAATTGCATACATAGGAATACCTGCACCTTTTAACTTAAGCAATCCTTTTTGGAATATTAAAAGTGCAATTGGAGATGGTTTTGCAGATTCAAATAAATCACCACTATGTATTACAAAATCAACCTTTTCTTCAATAATTTTATCTATAACCTTTTCAAATACTTCATAAAAGTCTTTTTCACGTTCAATTAAGCCAAATTGACGATAACCTAAATGAGTATCAGCTAAATGTGCAAATTTCATTATATTTACCTTCAACAATTAGTTTATATAACCAATTTAAACACTTAAAAAAGCATTTAATTGAATAATATTATACTTTAATAAATATTTAATACTTTGCACAAAACTAATAAATAAAGCAAAAAAAAGTTAATTAAGTTTTAAAAAAATGAAATAATTAAGAAATAAAATGTCTATAAAACATTTATTTCTTTTATTAATAAAATCATACTATTAATTTTAAAAATGTCATACAATACTTTCAAACCCTTTTGTAGACAATAATCTTACAAAAGAACCCTCAGGAGTCATTACAATATTTCCTTTAGAATATTCATCTAAAGATGTTTTAATCATGGTGCTTTTTTTATTAGGATCTTTAGCAGCATCAGATAATGCTTTAACTAATACAAGTACTGCATCGGATCTAGACATGTTTCCTTTAACAATGCTCCTATCACCACCATAACCTTGATAAGCATCATTTTCTCTTATGATATCTGTTGCAGTAAGATTAGTTTCAACCCCATCAACTTTAAATGGTCTAATAGAATCTATAATAGCATCTAATCCAACATCATATACAATCACTACAGCATCAGCATGCATTCCAGTATTAGCTTCCACAATTTCTTTTGCATATTGCATACCTTTTTGAGGTCCGTCCCATAGAGAATCATGAAGATACATTGGTCCTTTAAGATTTCCTAAAGCTCCTTTTGTAGGATGAGTCATTCCACCAGGATATATTGGAGTGTAATTTTTTAGAGTTCCATTTTCCAAATGAACCATAAATGCCATGTCCAAACCTCCACCTGGCTGTTCATTTTTATCACTAGCTAAAACTAAAATATTTTTATCACCTAAATCTAAACTAGGACCAGCGAAAAATGTACTAGCTATTACTGCAGCTACACCAATAAGACTCACAATAATGATTGCTATAATAAGTTTTTTCCGTCTATTCATAGTCATATCACGTTCCTAAATTTAAAAATCATATTACTTTTTATATTCTTAATTTTATCCATAATAAATATTTTGTTTTTATCAAAAAAATTTAAGAAAAATAAAATTAAAATCAAAAAAGAAGTAAGAATAGATTATATAAAACTCTTTTTAATAATCATATCCCATGTTCATTAATTCTTCATTTTGTCTTTTAATGTCTTTTTTTTCAGATTCATCATAATCTGAAAGCGTTGAAATAATATCTAAGTCTCCACCCTGTCTACGACCTTTAAACTCATCAATTTTAACAAGAGTTGGAACTCTACTCATTAATCCTAAAACAATAGCTTCACCAACATTTAATGAAGGAAGTTGATTAATTAAATCTTGAGATAAACTCTCACTAGCTGATTGAACATGTCTTTGATCTTCAGGTTCAACTAATCTTAAAATAATCATGTTATTCATTTGAGATAATGCATCATGATCAACTGTTTTTGGAGATTGACTAACTAAACATAATCCTAAACCAAATTTACGTCCTTCCCTTGCAACTCTTTGAATCCACAATTTAGAATTAGTATCTCTTTTATTTGGAGCTAAAATATGAGCTTCTTCAAGAATATAAAATACTGGAAAATCTAATGTTTTATTATTACTACCATGAACTGCATTTTTTCTCATTTGAAGTGAATTTCTCATAATATGACTCACAAGTACACTAGCAACATTTTCATCAGCTTGACTTAAATCTAATACATTTAGATGTCCAATTTTAATAGAACTTAAAATATTTCCCTTATTTGTATCAAATAAATTATCATATTTATCTTTTAAGTCTTCAATTTTGTTTAATACATCAACAATTTTGTTTTTATCGCTTCTTTCATCATCGTTATACCATAAATTTAAAACATCTTCGATAATTTGTAAGAAATTACGAGTGTGTTCAGTTCCTGAGCTAATTATTTCTTTAGCCTTTTTAAAAGCTTTCCTAAAAATTCTTTCTTGAACATAAGCCGAACCTTTAATGTTTGCTAAGTTTTTAATTTCAGAAAAAGACATGTAAATTGGGTTTATCTTTGGTTGAATTATATTAACCAGCCCATTTGGAAAATCTGCATCTCTATATTCACCATGCATATCAAATACAAATACTGGAACATTATATTTAAGTAATTGATCTATTAATACTGAAACTGTATTTGATTTACCTGCACCTGTCATGGCTAATATAGCTAAATGTCTAGATAATATTGGATTTGCTTCAACATTTACTTCAACATCCATTTGATTTACAAGTGTTCCTAATCTTAAAGGATTATTTACCTTGAATATTTCTTTTAGAATTTCATTATCAGCAATTTTAATTGGTGTTCCAGGAGGTACAGGAGTTCTAGGTAATCTTAAATTATCATTAACATCACCTAATAATTTAACTTTACCTCTAATATAATAATCATCACCAATCATTTGTGTCATTTTTTTAATATCATTTACATCATGAACATCAGCATTTAATGCATCATTTCCACGAACCATACTTTCAATCATTCCCAAAACACTTCTTCCATCATAATCAATTAAAACATACTCTCCTACACGAGGCATGTCATTTGAAATAAAAGTTAATTCTGAAAGTGATGTTTCACCAACACATATTCCAATTGTCATAATATCTAACCTAACATTTCCCTATTTGTTTTTTCATTAATTTTAGCAATTTTAATTAGTTCTTTAATATTTCTATCTGTTATAACCACATCATTGTGAGCTTTATTAAGTAAATATGGATAACCATCTGTTGAATACTTCTTAATTTTTTCCACAATAGAATAAACCTCATCACGAGAAGCTTCATATGGAAGTTCTATTTTTAATACACTTTTATTATCTTCTAAACGTGCATAAAATACTGTAAATATTAATTCCTTAAAAAATTTATCATAAACTGGAAAAGTAACGTTAACCTTATTACTAACAGTTAAATAAAGTATTTTAGATGAAATCCCTTGTTTTGTAGTGTATTTATCAAAAATAGCTATATCTGGAATATTGCTCTCAAAAATATCATTAGCAGATGAAGATTTTGAAATAGATATTATTTGTTTTGGATATTCCAATAATTCTTTTAAAACTAATAATCTTTCAAAAGAAGATAAATATAAATCTCTTTCATAAATATTTTTATTAAACGGTTTTAATAAAGGATGTTTTTTGATTTTCATAAAAGATAAACCATCATCTTCCATTTCATGAATTGCCTTTACAAACCTATCTAAAACATCACCAGAAATATCTTCTTTAAAGTTAAAAGGAGATTTAGCCCCTTTAGGATAAGGGTTTAATAAATCTCCATAAATTGAACCATCAATATAATAATAATCAACATTATAATCTCGAATTGCTCTTAGTGAACATTTTAACTCAAAAATAGACATATAATAACTTAGAAGTTCATCAAGAAAAGAAACAGGTTCAATTTGTTCTAAGTCACAATATTCTATTTGTTTAAGTTCATTATCAAAAATTAACGATTCTGCTGCAACTGCATAAAAATTAGAATTTAAAAATTTTTTTTTATTATAACTTCCATCTCCTGCCCCAATAGAAAACTTAGCAGGACTTTCAAAAATTTTTTTATCTTCCCAATAATCTTCAATTGATAATTTAGATTCATTGTTTGGTATAATTTCTTTAATTGTGCCTCTTTTAGCAATTGCTTTAATATATAATGAATTTAACATAAGCACACCTAATAAGACTATGTTTAAAATTAAATAAAAATAAGATGTAAGAGTAGCTGAAAACTACTCTTCTGAGGCTTTTCTAATAGCTTGAGTTAATTCAGATATTTTAGTTTTAACATTATTAGTTTCCTCTACAACAGTACCAGTTACAATAATATCTCCACCAGCACGAGCTGCACTATAAGCTGCCTCAGCATCACGAATTCCTCCACCAACTAAAAGAATCATATCATCAGTAGCTTTTTTTGAATATGCAATCATTTTAGTAGGAATTGCTTTATCTGCACCTGAGCCTGCTTCAAGATAAAAGAATTTCATTCCAAATAACTCACAAGACATTGCATAAATTGAAGGTATTTTAGGTTTATTTCTTGGGACTAATTTAGCATCTCCCACCCAACCAACAGTTCCACCAGGTTCTACAACCATATAACCCATAGGTAAAACTTCAATTCCAGATTTTTTAACAAGTGGTGCTGCTAAAGATTGAGCACCATTAATCCAATAAGGATTTGTAGAATTAACATAGCTCATGAAAAATATTGCATCAGCATATGAACTTACACTATTAATATTTCCTGGGAATAAAATAATTGGAACAGCAATATTATCAGACAATATTTTACAAGTCTTTTCAACATCATCTCCTTCAACAGTAGATCCTCCAATCATAATACCATCAGTACCTCCTTCAATAGCTGCAGTGGCTATTTCTAAAGCTTCTTTTGGTGTTTGTTCATCAGGATCTATTAAAGTAAAATGAATTTTTCTTTCTTTTAAAATATCCTTGATATAATTTTCAACATCATTCATAAGAACAACCTAAAATAAGTTTTATTAAAAATAGTATATTAAATTAATCGTGATAAAAAAATAACCCAAAAACAAATAAAAATAATAAAAAAAAGTAAGAGAATATGATTATCCTCTTGATTCTTTTGCTTTAAATCTTAAACCTTTGTAACCACATTTTCTGCAAGTAGTTGCAGCAGCAGGGTTACGAGCATTACATTTTAAGCAAATTTTTACATTGAACATTCTGTTTTCAGCTTCCTCAAATCTTGCCATAAGTAACTCCTCCCTTTGTAATCATGAAAATAAATTAGAATAAATGTCATAAGATGTACTTATAACTATTAATAAAGTATTTAGTTTTAGTAGTATTTAAAGCTTTAGTTAATTCCTTCGAAAATAAAATAATATGACTCATAGAAAATTAATATAAAATCATTCATGAGATTCCAAAAATTCATTTTGAATTTTAACTACTTCCTCACTTGTATCAGCTTCACTATAGGTTTCTAAAAGATTATGATTAAGTTCTAAAAAGGTATGACCCCATTTAAAACCATCTAATATTTTATGAGCTTCATCTTTAAAACGAGTAATATACAATGTAGCTGAAATAGCTTCAACCGTGGATAAAATACAAGGTTTACCATAATTAACTGGATTAGTAGCTATTAAAAAAGGAAGTGACCTATGATATTTTGATAAAGAAAAGAATTTTTTAGAACTTGAAACTTCATTCCAAGAACAATCAAGCCCTACAATTCCTCGTTTTTCAACAAATTTATAGTCTTCATATGATACAGCCTTTTCTGCATAAGGATTTAATACAATAGACCCTGATGGTATTCTATTTATATCATAAATTAATTTACAATATCCTAACTTTTCCATCTTAATAGAGGTGCATTTTTTTCTATCACATTCATCTGCATGAAAAACTGTAATTCTCATCTTATTCTCCAGTTTCTAAAGCAGAAGTATTTCCAGCCATATATTGATGAACTAAATCCATTTGTTGAGCAAATTGCTCATCAGTTAAACCAAACTGCTCACTAATAGCTGGAACATGTTTACTTTCTTTTAAAGTTATACTCTGAATTAAAGGTTCTGCATAATCCTCATATGCTTCACAAAATGTGTTTAAAGTATAATTAACTTTAGAATTATTCCCAAAAATCATGTAAATCATATATCCTTGTTTTTCACTTTGTGATTCACAGATTATAATATTCATAGATTTACCACTAGTATCTGATGAATTATTAGATGGAACAGCTTGAGTAAAGTAAATATTCCATTCAGTACCATTAAATGTTCTTTTTTCAGGGTTTTTAGCACCTTGTAATTGATAAATTTCCATTAAAGCAGAAGCATTATCGACAGTAGAAATATTATAAGTAATATTATTCTCATGATCTTCATAAGAATGCATAAATTTTTCAGAATCATTTACTAATTTAACATGTCCAGTAAAATTACCTTCCATAAACTCAGTTTTAAATGGAGTAGTGATTCTTTCATCATTTTTTAAAATTCCTGAAGAAAATACTGCTCCTGCAACAATAAGAAGAATAGCAACTAATGCAATTATAATTATATTTTTAGTTTTCATTATGATATCTCCATAATTTATTCAATTATATATTATATTAAAAAGGGTTTAATATAAGTTTAGTTATAGCAACAAAGTATTTTAATTAATAAAAACAAAAAATGGTTTAATAAAATAATTTTAGGTAAATTATGAATAAAAAAAGAAAATATGAAATAATATTAGTAATTCTAATAGCTATTGTTATTTTCAACATTACACTTCTTTTAACAACACATAATGAAGTTACAAAAAGTTATAATGTTACCACGGTTGGATCAAATAATAATGGAACAGTTTATAAAGTTGTAGCTGGAAATACTTCTTCTAATAACACTATTGGAATAATTTTAGGTGTTCATCCAAGAGAACATGAAATTCATGAAGCTATAAATCAAACATTGCATAATATAACTACAAATGAAACCAATAACCTTAATAAAAAGTTTGTAATTTATTATGTTCAAACAAAAGATAATATTACTAGTCGTGATGATACTCGTTTAGCTGGTGAAAAATTAGCTAATAAATTTATTGTACCGAATATTAAAGAAGACAATCCTTTTATTGTTGTTGACGTTCATGAAATAAATCCAACTTATGAGTATTCTTATTTTATATTTAGTCTTTCTAAAAGAACTGATAAAGTAGATTCATATGTAAAAGAGATTTGTAATGATGTAGGTTTAGTTGATTATAAATTTAGTGAAGGTAGTAGCCCTAAAAAAGTCACAAAGCCTATTGCTAAACAAGGAATTAACACATTATTAATGGAAGTTTCTATTGACGATACATATGCTCAAAAATTACAAATTGCAAATAATTTTATTAGATGTTTAGATAAATTAGAACCTTAATTTTAGGTGGTTATTAATGAATAAAGTTCGTGGAATATTAATTGGTAGGATGCAACCTGTACATAAAGGACATATGCAAGTTATTAATAAAATTTTAGAAGAAGTTGATGAAATTATAATTGGAATTGGTAGTGCTCAATTAAGTTATGAACTTAAAAATCCTTTTACTGCAGGTGAACGTGTAATAATGCTTAAAAAAGCATTTGTTGAATCTAATATTGATCCAAGTAGATATTATATTATACCTATGGAAGATATTAATTATAATGCAATATGGCCATCTCATGTTAAAATGATGACTCCTCCATTTTCAGTTGTTTATTCAGGTAATTCCTTAGTTAAACAATTATTTAAGGAAAATGGATTTAATGTTAAAAATCCCCCACTTTATGATAGATTTCATTTATCAGGAACCGAAGTTAGAAAAAGAATGATTGAAAATTCTAACTGGGAAGAATTAGTTCCTAATGCTACTATTAAAGTTATAAATGAGATAAATGGTATTGAAAGATTAAAAAACTTATCAATAAAAGAAATTAGTGATTTAAATAAATAAGTGATTATTATGGTTGTAAAATTAATTGAAGCAAAAGAGGACAAAATAACAATAGCTGATTTAATCGATGATTTAAAAAAAAGTAAAAAAGTTGATTATTCTGGAGCTATTTTTACTTTTGAAGGTATTGTTCGTGGAAAAGAAGAAAACTTTGATTTAGAAAAACTTATACTAACCACACCTAATAAGAAAAAAACATTAAAAGAAATTAAGGAAATTGTTGAAAAAGCAAAAATTAAATTTAATGTTCATGAAATATCTGTTATTCATTATATTGGTGAATTTTACACTGGAGATAGTTTATTTTTAGTAGCTGTTTTAGGATCACATAGAGAAGAAACCCTTGATGCATTAAAAGAAGTTATTGAAAATGTTAAGTACGATGTTGAATTTAAAAAAGAAGAAATTTCTAACCAAGGAAGTAAAACTATTCTTGCAGGAGGATAATTTTGACATTAATTTTTATAATCAAATTATTAATCTTATTTTTAATTGTTTATACACTTGTTAAAAGAATTAAAAAAATCTTTTTAATACTTTTTGCTATTTTAATAGTCTTAATATTACTAGGATATGTTGGAATTTAATTATACCAACACTATCCACATTGATTTATTTTCCAATAATTACCTCAGTTGATTTAATAATAGCTGTAACATCATCTCCTTCAGTTAAACCTAATTTTTCAGCAGATTCTTTTGTAATCATAGCTGTAATTATACCAGGTTCTGTTACTTCAAGTTTAATACTAGCCATTACTGCACCAATCTCAACATTTGTAATTTTACCATTTAATTGATTTCTTGCACTAAGTTCCATTTTATCAATCCTCTTTTAAATAAGTTGACTTATAATTGTGAAATATCTTTATTTCATCAACTTCATTTATTTATTTAAAATCGAATTGTATATAATCCTTTCGTTTTTACATCATTTAAAGAAAATTTAATCGATTACCTAAATTACTTCATATCGAAGAAATTATAAGGGAAAATATTTAAAAAATAATGTCGAATATATAAATTATGAAAATCGAACTAGAATCAATTGGTACTATACATACTCAATTCACAGAAATAGAAGGAATGCCCATTCAACCAACAGGTGCCAAAGGTATTAAAGGAAAAATCGAAATAAAAGAAAAATACAAAGATGGACTAAAAGATCTTGATGGGTTTTCTCATATTCATTTAATTTATTTATTACATGAAGTTGATGGTTATATGCTTGAAGTAAAACCATTTATGGATAATAATACTCATGGAGTCTTTGCAACAAGATCCCCAAAAAGACCAAACCGTATTGGTTCTAGTGTTGTAAAAATAGATAAAATTGAAGATAATATTCTACATATTTCAAATATCGATGTTTTAGATGGGACACCACTTCTTGATATTAAACCATATGTTCCTCAATTATATGAAGATACAATTGATGAATTAAAAATAGGCTGGTTTGAAACAAAACATGAAAAAGCTAAGTCTCAAAAGTCCGATGCTCGATTTAAATAAAAATAATACTCAAAAATAATCAATTATTATTTTGCAAAACAAATATGTTAAATTAACTATTAAAAAATTTACATTAACTTATAAAAATTTATATATTTTTTATTAATTTTTTTAAAATAGATATTTGTTTTAATTAATTTCTTAAAATAAGCTTTTTTATTATAATTGGGATTAAATTTGTTTATTTTATCATTAAAAAAAATATATATAATTTATATATAAATAACAAATTAGATAATATATTATTATAATAACATATCTATTAAATAATAATAAGAGATGATAATATGAAAAATAGAAAAATAATAACCACATTATTAATATTAATGTTAGCTATTATTTCAATTAGTGTTGTTAGTGCAGCTGAAATTAATAGTCCAATAACTGATTCTCAAAATAACATTGGCCAAGTAAACGAAGATATTTTATCAGATCCAAATAATAACACTAATTCTGATGATAACACAACCGATGATGAAAATCCAGCAGAAGATGATAACACAACCGATGATGAAAATTATACTGATGATGAATATGATATTGATGAAAATATTAATAATACATATGATGATTTATTAAACAAAATTACATCTGCAAAAGGTTCAGCAACAGGTAGGGAAATCACAGACACTATTAGTGAAAATGATAATAACCTACCACCAACTGGTAATCCATTAATATTACTATTAGCATTAGTTATAATTGTGGTTCCTACTCTAATTAAACGTGAAAAATAAAGTTTAAACTTTACTTTTCTATTTTTTAAGCTATAAAACTTTTTTTTAAAAATTATCAATTAAAATATATTAACTCAAAATCATTAATCATGCTTGAAATTAATAAATAAAATCATATAATTATAAAGATTCTTAAATTATAATTAATTTCATCATTAAACTAGAAATTAATATAATAAAATCAAAATTAAATAAATTTAAGAAAAATACTTAAAGTTTTTATAAACTAATTTAATAAAAAACTATATATACTTGTAATATATACTATACAATGTAAAAAATATTATACACAGATGTGATATGTTATGAAATATAATAGATTTACAAGAATATTAGGAATATTCATTATTTTATTGTTTTTTTTAACTATAATTGGAAATGTATCTGCTATTGATCAAGTCAACACAAATTATGATGAATCCCAAGATTCTAATACAATAGATACTGATATTGATTGGATAGATGAAAATAATGAATCATATGATTATGAATATGATTTTAATGATTTAGATATAGATTTATACTCACAAGATACAGAATCCGAAGAAAATGATACAAGTAATGAAATAGATGAATACTCATTAAATGAAGTAGACTATGAAAATGAAGAAAACTATGATGAAGATGATGAAAATTATACTGATGATGAAGACGATGATTCTGAATTAGATAAATATGATAACGAAACTGATGATTTTGAAAATGAAAGTGATGAATATTTCGAAAAATGGTCTTCCTATACTTCAGCAAAAACATCATGTTCCAATTGTAACTTTGATTATGACTACTTTAATAATTTAAATAAAAATCATTCTAACATTGATATTTATTTAAATTCATATCCTAGTGAAAATCAAGACTTTAATGTAACTGAATCTAATAAAGTAAACAATAATAACACTACTGTTGTTAAACAAACAGAACCAAACTTTATTTACTCAATTATTTCCATGTTGATTAGTTTAATCTTATCAATATAAGAAATATTCTTTTTTTCTTTTTTAAAGCACAAAATAACTTTTTTTAAGGGGTTTGTCAATAAATCCATTTTTTCTTAATTTTTCTTGTTTTTAAATTTTAACTAGATATTTTTTCTCTATTTTGTTTTTTCTCAATTATTAATCTTTATTTTTTATTTTCAACGAATTCATATT
>NZ_LWMU01000040.1 GCF_001639275.1 Methanobrevibacter oralis | reverse complement strand
ACCATTAACAGTAAATACAAGTTTTAAAACAGCACTAGATCCACCATTTAACCCATTAATAAGTTTCCAGGTATTGCCAACTTTAGTCCATTGACTAGTATCCCAACTATTATTTATTAAAGTTAAACCATTAGGAATCAACTCTTCAACAACCACACCATTAGCAACACTAGAACCTTTATTAGTCACAGTAATAGTGTAAGTTAAATTTTCACCAACATTAACCATCGCTTTATCAGACACCTTAGTAACATTAAGTGAAACATTAGTAAGAGTAGTATTGTTATTAGAAACATTAGTACCATTACCTGTTTCATTAGACTTAACAATAACCACATTAGAAATTGCACCGGTAACATTACCATTAACAGTAAATACAAGTTTTAAAACAGCACTAGATCCACCATTTAACCCATTAATAAGTTTCCAGGTATTGCCAACTTTAGTCCATTGACTAGTATCCCAACTATTATTTATTAAAGTTAAACCATTAGGAATCAACTCTTCAACAACCACACCATTAGCAACACTAGAACCTTTATTAGT
>NZ_LWMU01000039.1 GCF_001639275.1 Methanobrevibacter oralis | reverse complement strand
TTTTCAGTTACATTAAATTTTTCTAAGTTTTTTTTAATTGTTTTTTAGCATCTTTTGGAGTTTTTGTAAAAATAGGATATGCTTTGCTATAATTATATCCTAATTTTCTTACTATGACTCCTATTTGTTTTAAACTGTATTCTACATTGAATTTTTCTTTAATTATTTGTTGAACATTTTTCATTGATAAATTAGGAGTATTTTCAATGATATTATCTAATTCTACTTGTTGTTCATAAGATAATTTTGATGGTCTTCCGCCTCCAAAAGATGGTTTTAAACCATCTAAACCGTCCATTTCGCATGATTTAGCCCATCTGTGAACAGTTGGGTAAGAAATGTTAAGTAAATTTGCTGCATCTTGTATAGTATGGCCTTCTGTTATAAATTTAATTGCAATTAATCGCTGATAATACCTGTAAAATGCAACATATTGACTCATTTCATTGTTTAACTCTTCTTTACTCATTTTATTAAATAGATTTATTTTTGATTTTCCAGACATAATATATTATTTGTCACTCATCTATAATAAAAGTTTAGTAAATAACTATA
>NZ_LWMU01000038.1 GCF_001639275.1 Methanobrevibacter oralis | reverse complement strand
TTTAGTTGATGATTGTCTTTTTATTCGTAATTCTGCTATTAAGTATGGTGGTGGGGCAATTGATGATTTTGGTATGGATTTAAAAAATAATACTATTTCTAATTCTGTTTTTAAAAAGAATTCTGCTATGATTTATGGTGGTGCAATTAGTGTATCTAATGCTACAATAATTAATTCATTATTTGAAGATAATTCTGCAATCTTTGGTGGTGCTGTTTATGTAATTAATTCAACTGTTATTAATTCTACATTTAGAAACAACTCTGCTAATAAAGAAGGAAATTCAATATATGCAATTAATAATGTTACATTAAACAATTGTAGTATTGATTCAAGTGATGTTGTAAGTAATTTATTAAATGAAAGACTAGAAACTATTAAAAACTATAATTATACATATTATACAGTAACTGGAGGTTTTTATGGATTATGTACTGAAAGATATTTTGGTAATGCATTAGATGGTATACGTGATGATAGTCTTAAATTATTAAGAAATAGTATTAGTGGTGAGTATGTTGGAGAATATCTTAAAATACTTATTTATACACTTGTAAATAAAG
>NZ_LWMU01000037.1 GCF_001639275.1 Methanobrevibacter oralis | reverse complement strand
GATAAAGATTATGGTCCAAACACATTTAAATCCATGGTAAAAATCTTAAAATCCCCAATAACAAAAAATAAAAACTTAAAAATTTATTTCATGGGAGGAACATTTAAAGTACAAATAATACATGCAAATGGTAAAAATGTAGGTGCTGGAAAAACAGTAAAATTCACAATAGCAGGAAAAACATACAGTAAAAAAACAGACAAAAATGGATACGCAAGCCTAAAAATCACACAAAAACCAAAAACACACACCATAACCACAAAATATGGCAAATTCATTACAAAAAATAAAATCACAATCCAACCAGTACTAACAGCAAAAAACATCATAAAGAAAAAAACAAAAACAACAAAATTCCAGGCCAAACTAGTAAACACTAAAGGAAAACCACAAGCAAAAAAGAAAATAACATTTAAATTCAAAGGAAAAACCTACAAAAAACTAACAAACAAAAAAGGAATAGCCACACTAAAAATCAAAAACCTAAAAAAAGGCAAATACAACATCTACACACAATACACCAAATCAAAAATAAAAAACACAATAACAATCAAATAAAAAAAA
>NZ_LWMU01000036.1 GCF_001639275.1 Methanobrevibacter oralis | reverse complement strand
TCTTACGAAATTACTAAAAAAATTAAAAAAATATTTGATGATAAAAATTACATAAATGAAATTATTCTTTTTATAATTATTATTTTAGCTTTATTAATTTTAGGATGCAAATACGGGACAGATAAATTCAAAGAATAAAATATACTATAATTCTTATCTTTAAGGTTTAATTAAAAGAGGTATTTTCAATGTCAAATACTAAATTTATTTTAATAATATCTATAATATTCCTATTATTCACTTCAATAGCTTCTGTTAGTGCCACTGATACTATGTTAGTATTGTGAATGAATCAACAGACATTGAACATGATTTGAACGAAATTAATGGAAAAAATGCTTCTTTAGAAAATCAAGAAATTTATGTTAATCCTTTAGGGTGTGATGATGCTAATGGAAGTTTTCAAAATCCGGTTTCATCTATCCATCGTGCTGTTGAGATGGCAAAAAATAATTCTAAGATTATTTTAATGGATGGAGAATATAAAGGCACAAATAATACTTTTATTTTAATTAATAAAAACCTAACAATCGAATCATTTTCAAATAATGTTATTATTAATGGAGAAAATAAAT
>NZ_LWMU01000035.1 GCF_001639275.1 Methanobrevibacter oralis | reverse complement strand
CAATAGAATTTATGGAAAAACTATTTGAAAAAGAATTCTATAGAATCGTAAATAGAGATTCCTACTATAAAAATTGGATCAGTAAATTCATCATGATTAACTAAAAAATTTTTTGTCCGAAACTATAATACTAAATAATAAAGCAAAAAGATTACTACAACATGGATGGAAATCATATAAGAAATCTTAAAAATGATTTTAATGAGTTATATATCATTAAATATCTCTTATGAATCCATTAGAAAAATTACATATTTTTTGGTGATTCACTATAATTGGTGTGATGAGGAATCAGAACTCTCATGGATATTTTGGTTATGACGCACAATGGATTAGAATAGAAGGTAAATGGTGGTTATAGACTCGATATATTTGATACAATAAGAAACATGCCCGTAGCATGCCATTATATCATAATAATGAATCAAATAAAACTGTTAAAAATTTTATTAAGGGGTTTGTCAATAAATCCATTTTTTCTTAATTTTTCTTGTTTTTAAATTTTAACTAGATATTTTTTCTCTATTTTGTTTTTTCTCAATTATTAATCTTTATTTTTTATTTTCAACGAATTCATATT
>NZ_LWMU01000034.1 GCF_001639275.1 Methanobrevibacter oralis | reverse complement strand
TATAAATTTAAAATAAATGCCACAGGATCTCTAGCAATAAATGGTAATTCAACAATAACAATTACAAATTCTTCAACAGCTCCAGAAATAGCAATATCCCTATTAGAATTAAGAAAAGCTAATTCAACAAATATTGGGCATGTTAAACTATTAAATACTATTTTAAATAATGTAAAAATCTCAAATGAAGAAATAGATAAAATTTTAATAGAAAATTCTGAGGATAAAATAAGTTTTACAGATAAAATTACAAAAACCTTAGAAAAATATTCTGATGATTCAACCACAAAAATAGCCCGAATCATTGAAAAGCATTGCAAAAGAGAATCAATAAAAAACGTGAAAAAAAGAAGAGAAATATGGAGAAATATAATCTTAAAAAATTTATTAGAAGAAAATTTACAAAAGAAATTACTCAATGAAAAAAGAATATGTTTAATTTTAGACAATTTCAGTGTTCATAAATCTGCATTTATTAAAAAAATAGCTAAAATTCTTAATATTGAGTTAATTAATCTCCCACCTTATTCTCCACACTTAAATCCCATAGAACAGCTTTGGAGAATAATGAAAAATATAATTCGCAATGAA
>NZ_LWMU01000033.1 GCF_001639275.1 Methanobrevibacter oralis | reverse complement strand
ATCTGCATTTATTAAAAAAATAGCTAAAATTCTTAATATTGAGTTAATTAATCTCCCACCTTATTCTCCACACTTAAATCCCATAGAACAGCTTTGGAGAATAATGAAAAATATAATTCGCAATGAAAACCTAAAATCCAGAGAACATCTAAAAGAACTAGTCAAAAAAACCTTCAATGAAAATATTGAAAAGAACAATATTACAATACATTGGTGTGAAACATTTATATCAAAAGTTTAGTAATTAACTATAATTCAAAAACAAAGAAAAATTTGAATCAAAAAAATTACTTTTGGCGAACACCCATCATAAAAATCTTGAATCTGGATCATTTACACTTAATTACATCATTTTTTCCAGAATTCTTTAAGCTTTTCTTCGAGTGTTTCAAACTTTTTTGTAAATTTTTTTTTCAGGATTTTTCTTCTGGATTATTTTTAAGAGGTTTTTTTTTACTTAAAGCTCTCAATTTATCTTTGGTCTCCATCATTTTTTCAAAGCAGGATGGGACATGAAATTTTTTAATTTTTCATAGAATTTTTTTATTTTAAAAATTTTTTGCAATAATTTTATTTTTCAGTTGTTTTCTATTGTTTATTTCGTTGTATATTCTCTTTTTAAGTTGTGTCTTATTGTGTATAGTTTAAATTCTGTATTTAGTTGTTTTAAGTCTGTTGTTGTGAATTTTGTTAGGTTTATGTTTTGTTTCATGTTTGTAAATGGTAGTTTCTGCTGTTTTTTTTGAGCGTATTTTTGTAGATTTTTTTTGGTGGGGCTTTTGTGGTTTTCTATTTTTCTTTGCATTTTTATTTTTTTTTTGGGAAATGTTTTCCATAGTCACTGATTATTCTGTATCGTTGTGTTTTTACTGCAATATTTTTTGTACTGGGCAGTTTTTGCATTCTTGGATCCAATGTGTGATTCTTGTTTTGTTTTTGTATTGGTATTCGCTTTTTTTCTATAGTGGTTGACCAATAGGCAGATATAGGTCATCATTTTCGTGATCATAGTTGATAATTTATCTTTTGGAAAAATGGTTTTTTGGACAATTATTTACTATTTTTTTTCTTTTTTCTTGAGAGTTTTCGTGAGGATATGTAACCGTCAAGGTCCATGTTCTTTCAAGATATTCTGTGTTTTCATCTGTTGAATAGTCATTATCTGCACTTACTTGGTAATTAACAGGCATTTTCATCGTTATATTCCTGTTAAATTTGATTGTACTTGTTCCTATTAATGGAACAAGTTCGTAATGGTCTGTTGGATTGTATTGTTATGTATGATGCTAGGATTATTCCTTTATGTGAGTCTACAGCAATCTCTCCATTGTAATCCAAATTCCCCATTTTACCTCTTTTTTTTATTAATCATAAAAATCTTGAATCTGGATCACTTACACTTAATTACATCATTTTTTCCAGGATTCTTTAAGCTTTTCTTCAAGTGTTTCAAGCTTTTTTATAAATTTTTTCCAGGATTTTTTCTTCTGATTGTTTTAAGAGGTTTTTACTTGAAGCTCTCAATTTATCTTTGGTCTCCATCATTTTTTCAAAGGATTTTTTTTATTGATTTTCTCTTACTGTTTCTTGGAATTTTTCTTTGTTTGTTAATATGATTCAGGAACACTAATTTTTCCAGATTCATCGCCCAATTCCAAATCTTCTTCTTGATCCAATAATAATACTTTTCTTCCAAAGTGTTCTTTCCATGATTATTTTTTAATTGTTGTTCATCAGTTATATTTTTTAAAGATGTTTTTACTTTAGTTCCATCTAAAAATTAAATGGTGGATTTTATTCTTTTGCAAATCTTTAAAAGTTGTTTTAAAAGCTTCATCAATTAAATCAAGTATAATCCAATTTGAATCTTTAAAAATTGTCCCTATAAACTGGCTTTTGCATGCCTGCTAAAGTACATATAAGCAATATTCAGTTCTTGTTCTTCTCTCAATTAGGAGAAGACAATCCACCATCAAATAACACTCATCCAAACCAATCCTAAGCAACATTTCACGAGGATAAGCAGGTTCACCAGGCTTATCACGAAAAACTCCTTGTTAGCTTCGGAACAATCAATTTGATCAACAACATTTTTAATAAAATAACACGGATGACCTTCAGGAATCAAATTACTCAAGTCCATAGGCACCAACATAGTCTGATTAATAGTATCATCTTTTAAAACCATAAATAAAACAACCATAAATATTAATATCTATAATAAAAGATTATACTTCATAATATATAAAATTAAAGGAAAAATAAACGAAAAAAATTTTAAAAATTAATGAGAATCATGTCCCATCCTGCAAATCATATAAAAAAAACTTACGAAAAATCAAATTCAAATCTAAGAGGCACTTTCAAAAACTTAGGTGATTTCACTTTAAACAAGTCTTTTACTAAAAACTTTTTCCTGATATTTGGCTTTATTTTTATAATTTAAAGCTAATAAACCGTTTATTGTGAAATAATTTAAGTGCATAAATTAATCAAAAAATAATTTATCACTTAAGTTTTTGAAAGTGCCATTTTTTAACAAATTTTTAATAAGACTTTTGTCAAATTTTATATTAAGTGATTAATATGATTAATAAAGTACCAGTATTAGATTTAAAAAATGGTCAAGCTGTAAGTGGTAAATCTGGTCAAAGGGAAAGTTACACTTCATTAAATACTATTTATGCCCATTCTTCCAATCCTATTGAAATAGCTAGTGGACTTAAATTAAATGGAGCTTTAGAAATATATGTTGCAGATTTAGATTTAATAGATTCAAAAGGTCATAATATAAATGAAATTAAAATGATTAACACAATTTTACCAGTTATATTAGATGCTGGTGTTAAAAATATTGATTCATTTGAATTTTTCCTTGATTATGCTTATAAAATAATTGTTCCAACTGAAACTATCGAAAGCATTGATGAGATATATAAAATATTTGAAAAATATCCTAAAGATAGAATTGTAATTAGTGTTGATGTTAAAAACAATGAATTATTCTCTAAAAACCTTAACATTTCTATTGAAGATTTTAAAGATATATTATTAGAATTAGATCCATCTGAAGTTATTTTATTAGATATTTCTAGTGTTGGTAGTGAGAAGGGATATAATAAAGAATTATTAGATAAATTTGGAGGTTTAAAAGACAAATTAATAATAGCTGGTGGATTGAATAAAGATTCATTAGAAGAACTTGAAGAATTAGGAATAAAAAAAGTATTGATAGGTACTAGTTTACATTCTGGTGAAGTAAGTCTTAGATGAAGGCTCTTAATACAATATAAGGGAATATGCATGCAATTATAAATAATGCAATACCTAAACCTAATTTTGGTTTATTGTCATCTAATATTCCAGATATCACTAATAAGAATGAAAAAAATCCAAAAATTACCGGTAAGATGTGGGAAAATATTGTTGTTCCAACTACTGCCATAATAAATCACTACATTATTTATAAGATTATTAAATTATATAAACTTTTAAATTCAAATAAATAATTTATATTATGTATTCCAAATATTAGAATATATAGTACTAATTAATACAATTGTTATAATTTACAAATTGGTAAAATGGAGAGTTTTCATGGTAAAAGGAACTGATGTTTTAAAAGAAGGCTTCGCTAAAATGACAAAAGGCGGAGTTATTATGGATGTAGTAAATGCAGAACAAGCAGGAATTGCTGAAGATGCTGGAGCTGTTGCTGTAATGGCTTTGGAGAAAGTGCCTGCAGATATTCGGGCTGCTGGAGGAGTAGCTAGAATGGCTGATCCTACTATTGTTGAAGAAGTTGTAGATGCAGTTTCTATTCCTGTGATGGCTAAAGCTAGAATTGGTCATATTGCAGAAGCACAAATTTTAGAAACATTAGGTGTAGATATGATTGATGAAAGTGAAGTACTTACGCCTGCTGATGAACAATTCCACATAAACAAAAAAGAATTTACTATTCCATTTGTATGTGGTGCACGTAATTTAGGAGAAGCATTAAGGAGAATTGATGAAGGTGCAGCTATGATTCGTACTAAAGGCGAACCTGGTACAGGAAATATTGTAGAAGCAGTTCGCCATATGAGAATAGTAATGGGTGAAATTAGAACCATTCAAGGTTTAGAAGAGGAAGAGCTTTGGAAATATGCAAGAGATATTGAAGCACCAATTGAACTTGTTAAAAAAACTGCAGAATTAGGTAAATTACCTGTAGTAAACTTTGCAGCTGGAGGTATAGCTACTCCTGCTGATGCGTCACTTATGATGCAATTAGGTTCAGATGGAATATTTGTAGGTTCAGGAATCTTTAAATCTAATAATCCACAAGCATTTGCAAAAGCCATAGTTGAAGCAACTGCAAATTATGACAAAGCAGATGTATTAGCTGAAGTATCCAAAGGATTAGGCGAAGCTATGAAAGGTTTAGAAATGTCAAATTTAACAGAAGCTGATAGGATGCAAGATAGGGGAATTTAAACTCCTTTTACTTTTTTTTTATATGACACTTATTTGTATTGGTCCTGTAACTAAAGATTTAATCATCGTTGGCAGTGAAAAATCATTTAAGGTTGGAGGAGCAACTTATTTTCAAAGTTTTGTTTTTGAAGAGTATTTTAATGATTATTTGGCTATTGTAAATACCTCTTCAAAAGAGTTAATTAATGAATTTCCAGATATATCTAAAGTAAAAGTGCTTTTAAAAGAAGATACTCATTATTTTATAAATCATTATCCTAAAAGGGACAATTTGGACTTAAGACATCAATTAAGTAATTTCGCCAAAATTCCAATTTTAAAAAAGGATTTAGAAAATATTTTAAAAAACCTTAAAATTGATGCTATTGTGTTAAATCCACTAAATCGCTATGATTTTCCTAAGGATACAATTGAATATTTAAAATCATTTAATGTACCAATATATTTGTCAATTCAGGGATTTTTACGTTGTCCTCATGAAAAATTTAATGATTATTATACAATTAAGTTAAAACGCTTTGATGATTTAGATAATATCCTCTCAGGGATAAATGGGATATTTCTAGATGAAGATGAAGCAGCTATTTTAGGAGATGTTGAAGCATCAGAAATAGTAATTACAAATGGAAGTAAAGGGTCTAGGATTATTTCAGGAAATGAAATAAAAATAAAAGCTGTTGAATGCAGTCAAGTTGCAGATTCTACAGGTTGTGGAGATACATATATGGCTGCATATATTTCTAAAAGATTAAAAGGTGGAAATATTAAAGAATCAGGGGATTTTGCTTCAAAAATATCAAGTTGTAAACTTGAAAAATCGGGTCCTTTTTTGATTTCCTAATTTTAATATTATCTAAAAAAATAATTATCATTTAAAACTTTTGAAATTGTATTAATATTTAAGTATTAGTTATATTATTATTCAATTGAAATTATTTTTTTCTTAATTTAATTGGTGATTATTAATCAAATATATACTGTTTATGGAATTGGTCGTCATGGATAATGATTATTGGAGTAGAAATAATTGGAAATATATGAGTCAAATTGAACTTAAAAGGTTGGCAATTAAATGCTTTTTTATGGGTGAATTTTTCGGATTGATTTTCTCATTTGTAGTTTACTCTATTCTTAATGTTTTTTGGTCTATTTTATTTTTTATTTTAGGATCTACATTATTTTCCTTATATTTTTCAATTATATCTTATAAAAGAGATTGGTTTGATAATAAATTTGGATTTTTTTATTATAAAAATGGAATATTTTATAGAATTTCATATCAAGGAATTTTAATATTCATGGTTTCTATATCTATTGTACTGCCTTTTTTCATATTTCCTACAGCATTAATTCAAGGGAATATTTATGGTGCTTTTTCATTTAGTCTTTCAGCAGCATTTCCTGCAATTTTCATGCTTTTAAGATTAAATGTGTTTAGTGAAAAAATAACTATGGAAAATAATTTTAATGATGAAGATTCGGGATATATGCCTATTCCTTATTTTTTATTAGGTATTTCACTTAGCACTCATTTAATAGGCATATCTTTAATGCATTTGTTTGAAAGTATTTTTCTAAATAATAACTTTTTAAATAACAATTTATTGATTTTTATAATTTCATTATTAATTGTTTGTTTTAGTTTATCTCCAGATATTGCAAATAAAATCTTACCATTTGATCTTAAAACCACAGATGGTTTGTTAAAATTTTTTATTATATCTTTTAGTTTATTTGTAGGAGGTTTAATATTATTAATGCATTGTTATTAATCTATATTAAATTTTTATAATCTTCCCTTACTTTTATTACATGGGGGTGTGACAAATTTAAAACAATATGGGGTATTTTATATATCATTAGCGATTAGTTAAAATTAAACACATACTCAATGACCATACAATAGTATTTAGGTAAATTTACTAGATATATTTCTATAATGATGGATATAAGGTTGTAAAAGCTGAAGGTAAAAAATTGGAATTTGCTAAAGCTCATTATTCATTGGAATTAATTGTATTATTTCTAAAATTTGAAACTATGGAGGTAGTTGAGTTTTCGGTGAATATATGTATATTTGAACTTTCTAAAGAAGATCTATAAAATGGGATGATTTTGCATGTTTAAGGATAAAATTGTTGATTTTTATTTAGATAAGTCTCTTGCTTATTGTAGAATATTTAAAATTAAAAAAGCAATTGAAACGGTTAATAAGGCATTGTGGTTAGATAAAAATAATGTTGAAGCATTAATAACTAGGGGTTTTTTTTATTCCTGTCTTTTTGATAAGGAAACTTCTTTTAAGTGTTTTGATTTAGCTTTTAAAAATGGACTTAAATATCATGTTTATTTTCAAAAGGCAAGAGCTTGCATGAATTTAGATGAATATGATTTGGCACTAGATTACCTTAATAAAGTTTTAGACTATAATTGTGAAAATTTTGACACATTAAATGAAATTGGATTGTGTTACTATTTCTCTGAAAATTATGATAAAGCATATCATTATTTTAATAATCTTTTAAAAATCCAACCGGATAATGTTGAAGTATTAATTAATATAAGTGGTTGTTATTTAGAATTGGGTGATTTTGATCTTGCAATGGAATATGCTGATAAAGCATTAGACAAGAATCCTGATAATCTATTGGGACTTGCAAGAAAATTTCATATTTATATGGAAAATAACGATTATTCAAGTGCACTTTAAATTATTAATAAATGTATTGAATTAGAATCAATTTTACCAAGTTTAATTCATAAATATTCTCTTCTTGCTGATTTGGGAAGATATGAAGATAGTTTAAATGGTTTTGAACAAATCCCAATAAAAGAATTTGATGACTGGGCTATAATTCATTTATATTATTTTCATTATGGTCATGCTTTAGGATTGATGGGAAAATATGAAGATGCTATTAAAGTTTATGATGAATATTTAAATAATTACAATTTCCCAAAAGAAAAAATTCAAGAAGAAAAAGAAAAAATAGTCAAATTAATTTCTAAATAAGACTCATAAGAAAGGGATGATTTTGCATGTATATTAAGGATAGGATTGTTGATTATTATGTGAATAAATCATTGAATTACTATAGGGTATTTAAAAATAAAAAGGCTATTGAAACGATTAATAAAATATTAATATTTGATAAAGATAATGTTGATGCATTATCCTCTAAAGGTCTTTTTTATTCTTGTCTTTTTGATAAGGAAAATTCTTTTAAATGTTATGACTTAGTTTTTAAAAAAATTGCAAAGTATAGATTTTATTTTCAAAAAGCAAAAAAATGCATATATTTAATGGATTATGATTTGGCATTAGATTGTTTTAATAGAGTTTTAGACTATCATTATGATGATTCTGAAAAATTATTTGAAATTTCTTTAGGTTATTATTATTATTATTATTATTCTCGTGATTATGACTGTGCATTTCACTATTTTAATAAGCTTTTAAAAGAAAAACCAGAAAATACTGATTTATTAACACATGTTGGGAATTGTTATTTATATATGGGTGATATGGATCTTGCTTTAGAGTATTTGGATAAAGCATTAAACATCGATACAGATAATTCATTTACTATTCTAAGTAAATATTGTTTTAACATGGAAAAAGAAGATTATTCCAATGCTCTAATTGAAATTAATAAATATATTAAAATAGATGATTCTTTTCCTTTTTTGATTTATAAATATTCTCTTCTAGCTGATTTGGGACATTTTGAGGTAAGTTTAAAGGGGTTTGAAAGAATTTCAAAAATCAAACATGATAATGTAAAAGTATTTAATATTTATTATCTTTCCTATGACCATGCCTTAGAGGTAATGGGTAAATATGACGAAGCAATAAAAATTCATGATGAATATTTAGATAATTATAATTTTCTAAAAGGGAACATTCAAGAAGCAAAAGACAATTTAATCGAAGAGGTGTTTTAAATTATTATTAAAATTAATTACTTAAAAATGTATAATAAAGCATTTAATCAATTAGAAAAAGGAAACTATAAAAAATCTTTAGAAATATATGATTATTTATTAAGTAAAAATTATGAAATTTTTCATGTTTTAACATATTTGATTATTTTATATGATCATTTTAATGATTTGGATACTTTATTAAATAGGATTAATGAATTACTTTTAGATTCTAATTATGATTACAATATTTTATTATTTAAAAAAGGAAATATATTATATCTTCAAAATAAATACGATGATGCGATAGAATGTTTTAATGAAGTTTTAGAAAATGATCCAGATAATTCTGGAGCTAAATTTTATATAAAAAGAATAACAGGTAAAAGAAACAAATCAAAATTAAAAAAAATTATTAGCAATTTATGATAATTAGTCATATTACACTTTTATTTTCTTTTATGATTCTTATATTTATAGAATTCTTAAATTATTTTTGTTATATTGTGATGATTTAATAAATTTGCAATTATTAACCTAATATTAACATTTTAATTTTAACTTTCTTTTTATTTTTAATTTAGGTCAATATTATAAGTTTTTAATAGTTTTTAGAAATATTTATTAATGTATAGTTTAATACTAATATATAATTTCTAAATTTTTTCATATAATAAAGGGGCATCATGTTATCTAAATCTTCTAATATAATCGAAAAAGAGTTTGAAAACTTACGTAAAGAGTTATTGGATTTAACTTTAAGAAATCAGCTTTTAAATTTTAAATCTAGAGCTAGAACTATTACTATAGTTAATCAATCTCCAATCAACCTTTATCAGACATTAGTTTTACAAGAAAATAAAATGTATTTTGTAGCTAATAAAAAAGATAAGAAATCTGATAAATCTAATTCCGTTTGGGATCATATTTCTTTTGATTTTTCAAAGTTTACTGAGGGGGATAAAAAATTAGCTACTGATTTAACTCCAAAAGAACTCCAGAAAAGATTGTATTATATTAATAATCAAGCTAAAACAATGCTTCAAGAGCAAGGATATAATATTTTGTATTTGGCTATTGGATTTTTAGAATGGGTTGATAAAACTAAACCAAAACAAGTAAATAAAGCTCCTTTAGTTTTAATTCCTGTTTCTATTGAGAGAAAAAAGATAGGTGAATCATTTAATTTAGAATGGACAGGTGAAGATATTCAAACCAATATTTCTCTTAAGGCTAAATTATTAGAAGCGGGTATTGAAATTCCTGATTTTGAGTTTAAAAAATATGGTGAGGTTGTTGATCATTATATTGCTAAAATTAAACATGCAACTGATAGAATGCCTAACTGGAAGGTAAATAATGATGTTGCACTTGGCTTTTTTAGTTTCACTAAGTTTGTAATGTATAATGATTTAAATCCTGAAGCATGGCCGGACAATGTTGATTTGACTAAAAATGAATTAATTCAAGCAATTTTTAATCCAAGCAAAAATACTCAAGAGGCATTTAGAGAGGAAGATATTGATTCAAGATTAGAATATGCAAATATGTATCAGGTTCTTGATGCTGATTCTTCACAAATTGCAGCTATTGAAGATGTTAAAGCAGGTAGGAATCTTGTTGTTGAAGGGCCGCCAGGCACGGGTAAGTCTCAGACTATTGTGAACTTAATAGCTGAACTTTTAGCTGAGGGAAAATCAGTTTTATTTGTTTCAGAAAAAATGGCTGCACTTGATGTTGTTAAAGATAGGTTGACTGGTGTGGGATTAGGCAAGTTTATTTTAGAATTACATTCCCATAAAACAAGGCGTAAAAAGTTTTTAAAAGATTTGGAAAAAGCTACTAATGTAAGGTCTCAAGAACCATTAAATATAGACCAAACAATTAGAAAATTAGAAACTTTACGCCGTCAACTTGATGATTATTCTCAAATTATCCATAAACCGTCTTTCAGTGTTAATTTGTCTCCTTTTCAATTGTATGGTATGAAAGAAGGGGCAGATGATCATTTTTCACGTAAAGGTAGTATAATGCCTTTGGTTAGATTTTCAAATCCTGAAAATGTAACTTTAAAAGATTTAGATGACTTAACTTTATCTCTTGAAAATTTAGCCGAATTACATCAAACTATTTCAAAAGAGAATCCTTGGAGTAAATGTGCTCCAAAAAGTTTACTTCCTGCTGACTTAAGGGAAATTGAAATGTTAATTAATGATACATTATTATCATTAGATAACTTTTTAGTTGAAAGAGGACGAGTTTACGATACTTATGGTATTAAAAAGCCAGATACATTAAATGAGTTTCAAAACTCACTTTCAGCTTTTGAAATTATAAAATCACAAAGTGCTGAGTTAATTGATGGAAATATCTTAAAATCAGGAGCATGGGACAATAACAATAATGACGCTTTTAAATTGATTTCACAATTAGAACAATATCAAAAGAATTCAGTTATTTTAAATAAATTTAACAACAGTATTTATCATGTTGATATTGATAAGTTAATAAATCAATTAAGACAGTTATATAATAAAAAATTCAGGTTTTTTAATAACAAACAACATATTGAGCTTGTTGAGAGGTTTTACAGAGCCAATATTCCTGGAAGTATTGAGGATATTATTAATGATTTAAATGAAGTTAAAGATGTTATTAAGTTAAGAAAAGATTTAGAAACTAATAATTCATTAGGTAAAAGTTATTATGGTGTTTATTGGCATGTGGGAGCAAATATAAATGATTTAAAAGCAATAGCTAATTGGATGAGTGAATTTAAAGCTTTAGTTCATGAAGGAACATTTTCACAAAATACTATTGACATATTATCTAAGGATTTGTATGATATTAAACCTGAAAGGGATTTAGCTGAGTATATTGATTCTGGCGAAGAATTTGTAAAAGTATTGTCAAATTTAAAATCTAAATTAAATCCTCGAAGTAAATTAATTTTTAAAAGAGAAACAGGAGATGTTGCATTTGAAGATTGGAGAGAACAATTATACAATTGGAGAGGACAACTTTCAAGTCTTCATTTATGGTCTCAGTATTTAAATACAAAAAACGCTCTAAAAGGTTCTTATGCAGAGATGTTTATTGAATCTATTGAAAAAAGGAATGTTAAAAAAGATGATGTTAAAGCATTAGTTGAGGGTAACTTTGCAGATTCATTACTTAATATATTATTTGTAGAAAATCAAGAATTAGCTACTTTTATTGGTGAACTTCATGAAAATAGAATAGATGAATTTAAAGATTTAGACAAAAAAATACTTTTACTTAATAGAAAACGAATATTTTATAAATTAAATAGTAGTATTCCACAAATATTTGGTCACACTGAAAACCCACAAGTAAAAATATTAGCTGGTGAATTTACAAGAAAGAGTGGGCATATGCCTGTTAGAAAACTACTTGAAAAAGCTGGTGGATTAATAAAACAGATTAAACCTTGTTTTATGATGAGTCCATTATCTGTTGCACAATATCTAGATCCAACTAATGAGGAGCTACAATTTGATGTAGTAATTTTCGATGAAGCAAGCCAAGTCAAACCTGAAGATGCATTAGGTGCATTTATGAGAGGAAAAACAGCTGTAGTAATGGGTGATACTCAACAATTACCTCCAACTTCATTTTTTGATCAAATGTCAACAGGAGAAAGTGAAGAAGAAGTTGCAACATCGCTTGATATGGAAAGTATCTTGCATTTATGTAAATTATCATTTCCAGTTAAAATGCTTAAATGGCATTATAGAAGTCGCCACGAGTCTTTAATTTCAGTTTCAAATAAAGAATTTTATGATAATGATTTATTAGTTTATCCTTCACCTTCTCATAATGATCCAGAACTTGGTTTAAAATTTATTTACAATCCAAATACTGCATATGATAGAGGTTCATCATCTGCAAACCTACTTGAAGCAAAAGATGTTGTCGATGAAATATTTAATCACTTTGATAAGTTTGGAGATACAAAAAGTTTAGGAGTTGGAACATTTTCAGTTGCTCAAAAAAATGCTATATTGGAAGAGCTAGAATTAAGAAGAAAAGAACGTCCCGAACTTGAACCGTTATTCTCTGATAATAAAGATGAACATTTCTTTGTTAAAAACCTTGAAACAATACAAGGGGATGAAAGGGATGTTATACTAATTAGTATTGGATATGGATTTGATAATGATAGAAAGATGTCTTTAAACTTTGGTCCATTAAATCAAGATGGTGGAGAACGAAGATTAAATGTGTTAATTACACGTGCAAGAGAGAAATGTGTAGTATTTTCTAACTTTAAAGCATATGATATGCATTTAACAGCTAATCCTCCTTTTGGTGTAAAAGCTTTAAAAGAATTTTTAAGTTATGCTGAAAATTTAACATTAGGAACTGAAATTAAAGAACAACAAACAAAAGAACCATTTGAAGATGCAATTTATAATTTCTTAGTTGAAAATGACTATCAAGTTGATAAACAAATTGGATGTGCAGGATTTAGAGTAGATTTAGCAATCGTTGATGAAGAAAATCCTGGAAAATATATTTTGGGAATTACAACTGATGGAAAAATGTATTCTTCGAGTAAAGTAGCTCGTGACCGTGATAGACTTCGTGAACAAGTATTAACTGGTTTAGGGTGGAAACTTTATCATTTATGGTCTACTGATTGGTATAGAAACAGGGATTTATGTCGTAAAAAATTATTAGACTTTGTTGAAAGAACAATTAAAGATTATCGGGCCGAAGAAAAACGTAAATCCGAAGAAGCTAAGAAATTAGCCGAAGAAAGGCAAAGAGAAGCTGAAAAAAAAGCTGAAGAGTTGCGTTTAGCTCGTGAAAGAGAGTTGGCTGAAGAAAAACAAAAAGAGGAAAATGAAGAATCATTTGATATGCCTGAAAACATTGGTCCAGAAGATTTTGTTGAAGTAGAATATGATAATAATACATCTAATTTAAATTTCAACGATAATAGTAAAGGTCGTATTGATGATAATTTTGTTGATGCTGAAACTCCTATTAATGATTTGGATTTTGAAGTAATTAAGCCAGATGCTCAAAAGGATGATTCATTTGAAGAAAAAGAGGTATGGGAATTAGAAGATGATAATGATGATTTCAATGACAATGCAGAGATTTGGGAAGATACAAATGAAAATACACCAGATGAAAATTCAAATTCAACAAAAGACGGGATTAAATCACATTTAAAACCGAAAAATGATGATAATGATAAAAAAACAATTTTTGAATCTTTAAAATTCACAAAAAAATTGGATGATGAATTAGAAGACAATTTAGTAAATGATATTGTTGAGGATGTAATTAATGAAGTTAAAGACAAATCTGAAAAAATGGATGATTCAATAGATGCTACGGAAGATGTAGTTTTCGGTAGTTCAGTAACAATGAATAATGGTGAGGATAAATTTCCAAAATCTAAACCAAGAAAAAAGAAAACTAAAAAGACTTCTAAGAATAAAACAAATCTAAAACCTAATAATGCCAAAAATGATTCATATAAAAATACAAAAGACGATAGAGTTGATTTAGGTTCTGATGAGGATTATGTTTATGTTGATCATGGTGATGGTGAGGATAGGGTTGATTTAGGTTCTGATGAGGATTATGTTTATGTTGATCATGGTGATGGTGAGGATAGGGTTGATTTAGGTTCTGATGAGGATTATGTTTATGTTGATCATGGTGATGATGAGACTAATGAAAATGATAATTCTTCGAAAGATAATAATTTAAGTGAATTAAAAGAAGTTAAAGCAAAACCTATTAAAGAAAAAATCATTGAAAAAGGTCGTAATTCTCGTAGTAAGATTATGGATTCATTATCTGAAGCTATTCGTGCAGATCCACAATTAAAACCTGAAGAAATTAAAATTGTTAAGGGAGAATACATTGATGAAGGTGAACCATTACATAGGCCTGCTCCAAAAGATGAATTTGTTGTTGAAGCCGAATTTGTAGGTGATAATAAAAATTCAGTTGATGAAGTTTTAGATGATGTTTTCAAAAGTGACAATAAGAATAATACAAACAAAGAAACAATGCAAGATAATGATATTCAGCTAAAAAATAATGAAAGTAATTCTGAAAGTATTGTAAATGAAGCATCATCAATTGAGAATACTCAAAATATAAATGAAACCAATGATAAAAAAGTTGATGAATCTACATCAGCTAAGGAAATTGGATATTATGAGGGAGTTAGTGATATTAGTAACCCTCTTAAAAAGAATAATGTTTACTATGAAGATCATAAAGATAAATCTGTTAAAAGTTCATTTAAAAATCTAAAAAAAGATATTCGCTACATAAATGATTCTTTAAATGAAATTCAAAATCCAACTCCTGCAGAATATGTTTCTGTTGTAGATAGAACTGAAGAATATGATCCTAATGATTATTTAACTTCAGAAGATGAAAACAATCAGGAAGAATATATAAATGAAAATGAAGAATTAACCTTTGCTGAGAGAGAAGAGAAAAGATATGAAGATGAGTTAATGATGGAAGCTCTTAAAAAAGAAATAGCTGATGATGAAAATGTTATAATTCCAGTTCATGAAGAAGAAAGAAGGCAAAATATTAAAGATCAAGCTCTTGAAAATATTATTCAAAATGCAGATGAGGATTATAAAGAAATAGAAAAAGAAAGATTCCAACAAAATAATAAACTCAAAGCATTTGATGATAATAAACTTCCAGGTAAAGTTAAAATTGAAGATAAGATTATTGACTATGTTGAAGCTATTGATTTTGGTTTAAATTCTCAGAAAGATATTTACGAGCAACCGCCCTCTGAAGTAGCTAAATCAATTAATAATATTGTAGATATTGAAGGACCAATTCATGTTAAAGAGGTGGTTAAGAGAGTTAAGGATAGTTGTAATATTAAAAGAGCAGGTTCTAATTTGAAAAAAGCTATTAATTCAGCCATTGATGAAGCAGAAAATAAAGGAAGTATTATTAGAATTGGAGATTTTTTATATGATGCTTCAAATAATAATGTTATTGTAAGAAAAAGAGATAAACCAGACATAGAGCTAATTTCTAATGAAGAAATAGCTAAAAACATTGAATTATTATTAATTCATAAACATAATCTTTCAACAAAAGAGTTAGCTAAAGAGGCATCACGTAATTTTGGATTTAAATCTACATCTAAAAAAACTGCTAATAAGATTAATAGTGTTTTAGATTTAATGATTGCTGATAATAAAATTAAATTAGAAAAGGACTTTGTTGAACTTAAATAGTGTTTTTATGTCAAATAAATTAAAATCTCCAGAGAATTTACCAAGTAAACCTGGTGTTTACATCATGAAAGATGTAGAGAATACTATAATATACATTGGTAAAGCTAAAAATCTTAAAAATAGAGTTCAATCTTATTTTCGTGAAAAGTTAGATAGGCCAAAAACTCAAGTTTTAATGAGTCATTTTGATTCATTGGAGTATATTTTAACTAATTCTGAAAAAGAAGCACTTATATTAGAAGCTACTTTAATTAAAAAGCATCGTCCAAGATATAATGTCCAACTAAAAGATGATAAAAGATATCCTTATGTTAAAATTACTAATGAAAAATTCCCAAGAGTAGTTATTACACGCAATATTGTGAAAAATGGTGTTTATTATGGTCCCTTTACCGATGTGGGTTCTGTTAAACAAACAGTTAAGTTTTTAAAATCATTATTTAAAATTAGAACTTGTCGAAATATGAATGGGCCTTGTTTAAATTCACAAATTGATTTATGTTATGCTCCATGTGAGGGAAAAATTTCAGAGGAAGAATATGCAAAAATTATAAACAAAATTGACTTATTTTTCCAAGGTAAATACTCTGTAATTGTTAAAAATCTTAAAAAAGAAATGATTGATGCATCTGACAATCAGGAATATGAAAAAGCAGCAGTTATTAGAGATCAGATTGCATCTATTGAAGAAATTATGGAAAAACAATTTGTTGAGTTAATTGACGATGATTTAGACCAAGATGTAATAGCTATTGCTCCTAGTGAAAATGAGGTTGTAGTTATTATAATGCCTATAAGAAAAGGTAAAATTGTTGGGCGTGATGATTTTTTAATGAGCACATCTGAATATGATTCTAATTCAGAAATATTATTTGCATTTATTCAACAATATTATGATTATAATCGCCATATTCCAAAACAAATCCTTTTAGCTGAAGATATTAATGAAAAAGAATTACTACAAGACTGGCTATCTGATTTAAGAGGGAATAAAGTTCACATTAAGGTACCTCAAAAAGGAGTTAAATTGCGTTTAGTTAATATGGCTCAAAAAAATGCTGAGATAATTAAACATCAAAAAAAGAAAATGGAAAATTCTTTAATTGAACTTAAAAAATATCTCAAACTAGATAAATTACCGAGAATCATTGAAGGTTATGATATAAGTAATATTTCAGGTAAGTTTGCTGTTGGTTCTAAAGTTTCATTTAAAGATGGAAAACCAAATAAAAAGGGATATAAACATTTTAAGATGGAAACTCCAGGACCTAATGATTTTGCAATGATGGAAGAATTGCTGACTCGTAGACTTAAAATGATTGATTCGGATGAGGAACCTGATTTGATTGTAATTGATGGTGGTAAGGGACAATTAGGTATGGCTTGTGGTGTTTTAGAAAAGTTTAATTTAACTCATATTCCAATAATTGGACTAGCTAAAGAATTTGAAGAAATATATCTTCCAAATACACAACGACCAATTGTCATTCCTAAAAATAATAAAGCGTTACACTTACTTCAACAAGTTCGTGATGAATCTCATAGATTTGCTATAACTTACCATAGAAAACTTCGCAGTAAGAATATTAGTGGGTCTTCATTAGATGATATTTCTGGAATTGGTAAAAAACGTAAAATTAATCTTTTAAAGGCATTTGGAACAATTGAAAATATTAAAAAGGCTTCTGTTAAAGATTTAGCAGAAATTAAAGGCATGAATAAAAAAGTTGCTCAAAATGTATTTGATTATTATAACTAATTTTTCTTAAAAAAAGCCTATTTTTCAATTAAATTTAAATATAAGTATTTTAATAAAGTCTTTATAATAATTGAAAAGGAAATATTATTTATGGTTAAATGTCCACGATGCGGATATGAAAATGATTCAGAATCTTTATATTGCGCTAAATGCACTTATCTCTTAAAAGATCCTGAAAATAATGTTAAAACTACTATGAAAAAGAGAAATAATAGTTGGAATATGAGTATTGGTAAAAAAATAATTGTTGTAATTGGAATTATTGTTATTGCATTTTTATTATTCTCTTTTGTTTATGAACATAGTCAACCTTCTAAAAATGATACTCTTAATGTTGTAAGTGATGATGGGTCTAATCTTCAAAGTTCAGCTTATCCTTATAAAGCAAAAATCATCTACGATGGTAGTTGGTATTCTAAAATGGGTGATCCAAATTATCTTGTAAGTAAAAGTGGTTGGCAAACTCAATCATTTACACTTGATTGTGCATCATGGGATAAAGTTAGTGTTTTTGCTCAAAAAGAAGATTATGGTGAAGGTAATCTTACAGTTCAAATATTAAGGGACGGGAAAGTTGTAGCTGAAAATACAACTTCAGAAGTATTTGGTAGTGTGTCAATTGAATACAATTAGCTAACCTGTTTTACTTTATCTTCAAGTAATACAAGTAGTTCATCGGTTTTATATATTCTGATTTCCTGATCTTTTCCTTTAAATATTTTAATAAAAGTAATTAAATCATTACATAATTGATCATATTGAATATTCAATGTATTGTAGTTAGAAAGTAGTGCAAATACTTTTTCTTTATCTAATGATTTATTATCTTTAAGTATTTTTTCAATATTTACAAAGTGAGTTTCAATCATAAGTTTTTCTTCTTCTAATGCATTTAAATATTCTTGAATTTTATTTTCACTAGCCATTCTAATCACTATTTTTAAATTATTATAGTTAAAATATAAATAGTTTCATTAAATAATTATTTTCAATATTGTTACTTTTTAAAATATAAAAATCAAATTCTCCATGAATACAGAAGTTGATAAAATAATTATCATGATTAAAATCAATTGGTGAAATAGAAAATTTGAAAAAAGCTTTGCTCCAAAAGAGGTTTATCAACCAAATCATTTATAATATCACAATATTCGATAATTCTTTGAACAAATTTATAATCATTGTTTTTCATAAATAAGGACTCCATCTTTTTTTATTAATGCTAAAAATGTTTTATCTTGAATTCCTGTTGATACAACGTCTACATGACAATTAAAGATGTCTTCTAAGTCTTGTACAAATCCTATATAATCTAATAATCCTTTAATGTCTCCTTTGTCTATATAAAAGTCAACATCACTATTTTCAGTTGCTTCTCCACGAGCATAAGATCCAAAAAGGCTCATACTATCTATACCATACTTTTTAGCGATGGGGATAGTTTTTTCTTTAATTTCTTCAATAGTATAAATCATAAAATCACCTAATATCGAAGTAATAAGTTATATATTCAATTTAAGTTTATGTTTTTTAAATATTATTAATTTTTCTTATATTCATATCATTAAAATTTATATAGATTATCATTTCTATGAATTAAAGTTAACTCTATTCTAAATTTATCGAATAATCGATAATTTTATTTATTATAGTTTAATGTTCTTTATTTTTTATTTAATTAAGTAGAATTGTGATTTACAAGATTTGATGATAATTGGGAATTATATAAATAGAGGATATTGGTAAAACATATTCTGGAGGAACTCTTTCTATCGAAAAGAGAATATTATGTTGGTAAAACTCCATTTATTAAATCTGGTGAAATCAATAATGAAATTACAGAATATTATAACTGATGAAGCTAAAAATTCTTCAGTTAAATTAGTCAATAAATGAGATTTTTATTGGCATTATATGGTGCTACAAGTGTAGAGGTAGCAATTTTTAAAATTGATGAAGCAATTAATCAAGCAGTTTTAAAAATAGGGATATTAAATGAATAATTATTTTTTGACTTTAATCAGGAAGTAATAATTAAAAATTGTAGATGTTTTATTTTGTTAAATAATGATGATTATGGTTTTCATTTTTATTTATATATAAATTAAATTTTCACTAATTTTAATGATAAATTGCATTGAATTTAATTTACTTTTTTCATTAGAATCATGTTAATTTTAAAATTTTTTCTAATAATTTCTGATTTTACCTAGTTGATTTTTTTTAGTATTACTAACTTAATTAGTAATACTCTCATTATTTTGTTTAATTAGTATCGTTTCATTTGTTTATTTTTCATTTCTAGCTTGAATTTTAATTTTATTAAAGTAATACATTTTTTATATAACAATCATTATATTGAACAAAAAACATTTTTATTATTTTATTTAAATCAATTTAACAAAGATAAATTTGGCAGTATTAATATTTCTTCTTTTTTGAGCAATTAATAATAACATAACTATTTAGTGTTATTATTTTTTATAATAATTTAATACATGTTTTAAGCATGTTATAATTAATTATGAAGGAGGTTTTTATAATACCAAAAATATTAGTTAGTGGAAGAGGGGGTAGTGGCAAAAGTACTTTTGTTTCATTATTAGCTCAAAAACTTAAAAAAAATGGAAGGAAAATTTTAGTTGTTGATAGTGATGAATCAAATTTAGGTTTAAATAAGATTTTAGGCATAAAAAAATCAAAAGAGACATTAATGAGTAATTTAGGAGGTAAAATAGCTGTTAGGGATAAATTAATGGAAATCGTACAGAAAGGTGAAACTAATCTTAATATTTTTGATGAAATGTCATTAGATGAGTTATCTAGTGAATATGTTTGTTGGGATGAAAATTTAGGATTTTTAGAAATTGGCAAAATTGAACATGCAATGGAAGGATGTGCATGTCCGATGGGGGCACTATCAAGGGATTTTTTAAATCATATTAAAATTAAGAAAGGTGAATGGATTTTAGTTGATACAGAGGCAGGCATTGAACATTTTGGAAGAGGTGTTTTAGAAGGTGTTGACATTATTATCACTATTGTTGATCCTTCTGAAGATGCAATACTATTGGCTAATAAATCATTTGAATTGGCTTGTGAAAACAATAAAAAATTTGGTGTTATTCTAAATAAAACTGATAAAACAGTAGAAACTTTATTAAAAAGTAAATTAAATTCTGATATTGATATTTTAGGAACTATTGAATATTCTCCAGATATAACCATGTTAAATCTTGAAGGAAATTCATTGAAACCCATTTCTATTGATAAATTTGATGAAATTATAAATTTTATAGATAGTTGGTGAAATTATGAAATTAAAAAATTTTAAAAGAGAAAATATGATTCCTCTTCCTGTGACTTTAATCTCCACAGCTAGTAAAGATGGAATCAGAAATATTGCTCCTTATTCATGTGTAGTAACTATATTAAGACCTACAAATCTTGTTTGTATAGCTTCTGCAATGATGAGGGATACATTTGTAAATATTGAAGAAACTGGTGAATTTGTTATTAATATGATATCAACAGATATGGTTGATAAAGTTATACCAACTTCATCTCATGTTGCTTTTGATATAGATGAATATGATTTAGCAAATTTAGAAGCTACTCAATCAAAAGAGATTAATGCACCAGGTATTAAAGGTGCTTATTCTAAAATTGAATGTAAGCTAAGAAAAATTTATAAGGACAAAGATCCAATTGGAATTCCTTACTTACTAATAATTGGAGAAGTAGTGAATCTTGAAGTGGAGGATGATTGTTTAGATAAAAAATTTGGTGTTTTAGATTTAAATAAGGTAAAACCTTTAATGATGCTTGAATCAGATAAGGGAATGCATTTTTGTACTATTGAAGATATTGATAAATTTGAAACATTTGGTGCAATGTTTCCAGATGGAAAAGATCCTTTAGAATGGATGTATGAAGGTGAAGATTATGAAGATTGATAATATAAATGATTTTGAAAGATTAGAGAGACCTCGAGTTCAAGAAATACCTGGTTTTTATGGAAAAAAGCTAATTGATGGAGTTGTTATTAAAAAATTACCTATGTTTAGTGATGAGAGTATCAATAGTTATTGGTATGCCTTCTTTATTTTATGATATAAATGATGTAGATGAAAGAAGAGTAAATCCAATTGATAATGATATAATTCCATATGATTGGGATTGTAAAATGGTAATGATTAATTAAAAAGGAGGAAACCAGATGAATAAAAAAGCTGTTTTCATTATAAGTGTTTTAATAATTTTTACATTTATCAATGCTGTATCAGCTGAAAATTCAACAAATATAAATTTGGAAATTAATTATGAATATAACGATGAAATTAATCCTGAAATATTAATATCGAATAATAACAACAATATAAGTTATAAAAAAGAGATTGTTCAGCCAAATAATTATAAAATTAATATAAATAACTCGCATGTTGGAGAAAAATATTCTATTTCAGTTTCAGCTTGGGGTTATATAACACAAATTCAAAATGTAACTATTAACCCTCAATTAACTGCTAATATTATTTTTAATCTTAAAGCTACTGATATTTATAAGATAGGTTATGATGTTACAAAATCTGCAGATAATTTACTTCACTTTTCATCGGCAGATGATGTTTTAGTCATTACAACAGCTGGGATGACAAGAATCAATGATATTACTACAGAAAATGCATTAGATGGTATTTATAATGCTGCTGATGGATATATTACTTATGGAAAAGGTAATCTTTTAACATTGTCTGCAATAAGAACAGATCCTACTAATTTTGCATTTTTTGTTAAAAATGGAAATTCATTAACAATGGCATTTTATAAAAATGGATCTACAACACCAATATATTCTGGAATTGGAGGAATCGGGTTAAATACAAATAAATGGAAACAATTAAGAGAATTACTAGGCTCAGATGAAGCATATGCTTATGTAAGTATAGCTAATGCATGGAATGCAGGACTATATCCTGATATATTAACTTTAGCTTCTTATCATGGGCATGTTTGCACTGGTTTAATTAGTGGTCAAGCTATGGTTAATACTTTAATGAAGTATTATCCTCCTCGTGGTGAAACTGGTGCTCAACCTCTTGAAAATACTGCTTATTATGTTTTGGGAGTTCCAGGAGGTTCTGATGATGATGCATTCGCATGGACAATGGATGTTACTCCTGGTAAAATGGCATATATTGGTATCGACTCAATGAAAAATAAAAACATGAATGGATTTATTAGATGGAACACTTCATCAAATTCTGGAATTTTAGTTATAATGTCTTATGATGAAACAAAGATAAAAAAGACATTTAAAAATTTATATCCTAATATTAATCCCGATAATAGTGTTACAGAAGATTTAAAATATCAAAATTGGTTAGTCACTACTTTAATGAACAATCCCGAATCTTTAGTTACTATTGAGGCAGCTTATAAAGATCTTACAGCAGAACAGAAAAATGAATTAATTGGTAATCAATTATGGGCTGCACAAAACAAAACAGCTAGGGGATTAGATTTAGAGTATATTAATAGTTTAAATTTACCAAATGCTGGAACTGAAATTGAAAACATTAATTATACTCATTTGTCACAATCTCAATTAAAACAAATTGGAATTAATGCTTCTTTAAAAGCTATAGACTATTTTAAGAGTATTAATGTCACTATAGAAAAGGACATGTCTAATTTCTATGTTTTAACTGGAGCTGGATTTGTACGTATTAATGATACTGCAACATCAATGGTATTTGACGGTATAGAAGAAGTATTAGGTGCTAGATTAAGTAGAGCTAATTTATTACCCGTTCATACTGCATTATGGAAAGATTTAATAATTGAATTTTATTGGTTAAATACGTCTGATATTTATAAATCAATTACTTATAGTTTAAAATATAATTCAACTAGTGGCCAACTTCATGAATGTTTGCAGCAGTATAACATTCAAGATCGTGCATTAAGGTATGACCCTCCATATGATGCTTTAATTGGATGGTTATTCCATAATCATGTTTGTACTGGCAGTTCTCCAGGAATGTTAATAGCAGATAAAATATTTGATGAGTTACCATTAAGTGAAAATGAAAGTTATGTTTTAGTTTCAACTTACACTTACTGTAAAGATGACATGTTATCAAGATTACTTGCTGTATCTCCAGGTATGGGTAACTATTATAATTTAGCTTATTCTAATGAAGATGTGAATGCAGGAAAATTATGGACTGCTGATTCTAATATTATTATTAAGTGGAATTCAAAAACTAATACTGGAACTGCAACAATTATTCGATTTGGTTATCCAATTCTTAAAGATGGGGCTGATGAATATGCTGAATGGATGAGATTTGTAAAAGGAGATTATACTTCAAGTAATGTTATATCTAGACCAACATTAAGCTTTGAAGTTACTAAACCAATTACTAAAGCAGATTATGACAGAATTATTTCTGGAAAGTCTGATAAGAACGGAGTTAATGTATTAAATTATATTAGAAGTTTACCGGATACTCTTCCAAATAACAATGATGGAAAAACTAATGGAACATATGTAAATAGTAATAACCAGCCGAAAACTAATATTCAACATGGAAACTCTAATAAAACTCGTTTAAGCAGTAATGGTAGTTCATCTTCAAAAAATAACCATAATTCATTGCAAAGTGGAACTAATCCAAACATTGGTATTTCTACAAATCCTATTGCTAGTAATGATGGTTTTGCAGTAGGTGGTGATGGATCAAATGATGGAAAATCTTATGAAGTTTCTAAATCAATAAATAAAAAAGAAGATTCTAATAATATCATTCCTGTAATTATATTCATGATAATTTTAGGTATTATTGTTGGATATGGTTTTATAAGAAGTAGAAGCGAAAGTTAAACAAAAATAAGTATTTCTCTTGAAATACTTTTTATTTTATTTTTTTAATTATAATTAAATTTATATGTTCTCTTAAAAGAAAATTAAACCTTTTTTTAAATATTTTGGATACTTAAAAATTGTTGTAGTATGTATTAAATTTATTAAAATATAAATAGTCTTATTAATATAAATTATCATTAATAATTGGGGCATTAATCATGATTAAAGTTGAAAATGTTAGTAAAGAATACAAATTAGATGATGCTAGTGTTGTAAGTGCGCTTAAAAATGTTAGTTTTGAAGTTAAAGAAGGTGAAATTCTTGGTATCATGGGTAGAAGTGGATCTGGTAAAACTACACTTTTAAGAGCTTTAAGGGGAGTTGAACATATTGATGAAGGAAGCATCACTGTTGGAGATAGGAGTATTAATTCCCAATCATCTCAATTCTATTATAATGAACTTAAAAAAGTAACTGCAATACATCTTCAAAGATCTTTTGGTTTATGGCCTGAAACTGTTCGTCAAAATGTTTTAAGAAAATTATATGCACGTAGATATTTTGATGAAGGAAGTACCGATTTTGAAATCGCGGAGAGTGAATTTGGCAAAGAAGCAGATGAACTTTTAAAGTTAGTTTCTCTTGACCATAAAGAGGATCATTATGCTGCTGTTTTAAGTGGTGGTGAAAAACAAAGACTTATTATTGCTCGTCAGCTTGCAAAACAACCTAATATTTTACTTCTTGATGAACCTGCAACAATGGCATGTCCTAAAACTAAACAAGAAATTCTTGATGCAGTTAAAAAAATTAATCAAGAATTAAATATAACTATTGTTTTTGTCTCTCATTTACCTGATGTTCAAAAATATTTAGCAGATAGAGTTATTTTATTAGAAGATGGTGAAATTAAACAAGAAGGTAGTCCTGAAGAAATTACTGATAAATTTATGGAAGGTATGGATGATATATTTGATATTGAGAACATGTCTGGTGATGAAGATTTAATTAATATTAATAATGTTAATAAAAGATTTTACTTATTACATGGTGGTGAAGTCTTAAAAATTGAAGATATTAATTTTAAAGTTCAAAAAGAAAATATTTTAAGTATTGTTGGACCAAGTGGTGCTGGTAAAACTATATTACTTCGAATATTGGCTGGTTTAGATAATCCTGATAATGGTGATGTTAAATATTTAGTTGATGGAAAGTGGAGTGATATAGAAGTACCTGGTCTTAATCGTATGAAAATAAGATCTAAATTAGGATTTATGCATCAAGAATTTGCATTAAACCATTATGCAACCGTAATTGATCAACTAGCTACTCGTTTAGGTTATAAAAATCAAGATGTTGTAAAAGAAGCTAGAGCAAGAGCTGAAAGATTAGGTATTAATGAAAAATTATTAGATTCCTTTTATTTATTAACTGATTTACAAGAATCCGAAGCTAAAGATAGATTAGAACAAGTTGGACTTGCTCCAGAGATATTAAATGATTTGTTCCCAAAATTTCCAGAATCTGCTACTCGTGAAGCTGTTAGTGATATTTTTGAAAGTTTGGATTTAGATTTAGATATATTATATAGAAAATCTTATGAGTTATCTGGTGGTCAAAAAGTAAGGGTAATGCTTGCATTAATTTTAGTTTCAAAACCTAAATTTTTATTTTTAGATGAACCATTTGGAGATTTAGATCCAATTACTTTAAGAGATGTAGCTAATGCCCTTAAAAAAATTTCTAAAGAATATGGTATTACTATTGTAATGATTTCTCATAATACTGATTTTATTAAAGAATTAAGTAATAGGGCACTATTTATGGATGATGGTAAAATAATTGATGATAGTGAAAATATAGATGAAATTGTTGCTAGTTTTATTGATTATTGTCATGCTGATTACTTAAAAGGGGATAATTAAATGTTTGATATTATTGCAGTTCCTGTTGATGGATCAAAATATGGTGATGTAGCTAGTGATATAGCTATTGAAATAGCTCAAAAGTTTAATTCTAAAATAGCTGCAGTTCATGTTTTAGAAGAATTTTCCTTTAACAGTTTTGATTCTCAAGAAGACTCTGGAGATGAAATTTTAGCTAAAATTACTAAAAAAGCTAATGATGTAGGTGTTGAAGTGGTGGAGCATTTACTCACTGCTGATGCATTAAGAGATATGAAATTTATAATTCAGCAAACTAATGCAGATTTAGTTGTAATTCATGCATTTGGTTCTGATAATAATAGATTTGTTTCTTTTGACAATAATAAAATTGGTGAAAATCAAATAGGTTCTGTTTCTGAAAGATTACTTAGAACTTGTGATGTTCCAGTTTTGTTAGTTAGATAGTTCGTTTTTTTGTTTTTAAGTTTTTGTTGTCTGAATAAAAAATTTTTATTCATTATTTTTATTTTTCATAATCGAATTTTTTCCTATACTTTTAAATATTATAAAAAACTTAGTACTCTTAACATAAATTATTTTTATTAAAGGAGATATGTATGATAGTAAAAGATTGGTGCTCATTCTGTGGAGAATGTGCTGGTGTATGTCCAAGAAATTTAATTCAAGTTAGGGAATATAATTTGGTTTTTAATGATGATGAATGTAGAGATTGTGATACATGTATAAAAGCATGTCCAATAAATGCATTAGAAAAAGAGGATTGATCTTATGATAGAAGCTGATGTTATAGTTGTTGGTGCAGGACCTGCTGGTTCATCTGCAGCAAAACATGCTGCTTTAGGTGGAGCAAATGTTATTTTAATAGATAAAAAATCAGAAATTGGTTCTCCAAAAAGATGTGCAGAAGGAGTTTCAATTCAAGGGCTTGAAAAGCTAGGAATTGAACCTAATCCACGTTGGGTTACTCAAGAAATTGAAGGTGTAAGACTCCAAGCACCTGATGGAACTGATGTATGGTTAACTAGTGAAGAAGTTAAGTTACCTGAGGCAGGATACATTTTAGAGAGAAAAGTATTTGATAAGTACATGGCAATGGATGCTGCAAGAGCTGGTGCTGAGATAAAAATTAAAACCTTAGTTACAGGTATTGACAAAATTGATAATGGTTTTATTGTTTCTACAGAATCTATGGGAAAAGAAGAAACCTATAAATGTAAAATATTAATTGCTGCCGATGGTCCTGAAGGTCATATTGCAAGATGGGCAGGTCTTAGACCAGCTGCTAAAGCTAAAGAAATGGAATCTGGTGTCCAATATGAAATGTGTAATGTGGAATTTGAAAGACAAGGGGTTATTGAATTCTACTTTGGAAGTGTTGCACCAGGAGGATACGTATGGATTTTCCCTAAAGGTGATGATATTGCTAATGTTGGTTTAGCAATTCTTCCTCACTTAGCTAAAAAAACAGCTATTGAATACTTAGATGAATTCATAGCTAAATGCCCATATACTAGAAATGCTCAGGCAGTTGAATTAAATATTGGTGGAGATCCTGTTGGTGGAATGACCAAAAAACTTTATGATGATAATATTATGGTTTGTGGAGATGCAGCAGGCCAAGTAAACCCATTAACTGGTGGAGGTATAATCAGTGGCATGATTGGTGGAATGTGTGCTGGTCAAGTAGCAGCACAAGCTATTAAAGAGGATTGTTCTAAAAAATTCTTAAAACAATATGATAAATTAGCACATGATGAGCTTGATCATGAAATAAAAAGATATAAAAAAGTTCAAGAATACCTGTTAACATTATCTGATGAAGAATTAGATAGTATTGCTCATGCTTTTGAAAATGAAAGCTTTGAGAAGATTTCAACTACTGAAATTGTTAGAAAACTAATTAAAATATCTCCAAAAGCATTACTTAAATTAGGTAAATTTATTTAAGGTGATTTAATGATTTTAGTTACTGGTGGAGCAGGGTATATTGGTTCTCATACAAACAAAGCTCTTAATAGTCAAGGTTATGAAACTGTTGTTGTAGATAATTTAGTTAAAGGCTATGAAAACTTTGTTAAATGGGGAAAATTTGAAAACTATGATTTTGGAAGTAAAGACTTACGTGAAGTTTTCGAAAAATATGATATTGATGGTGTAATTCACTTTGCTGCTTTTTCATCAGTTGCTGAATCAATGAAATTACCACAAAAATACTTTAAAAATAATTATAAAAATACATTGAACCTTTTAAAAATAATGAGAGAATTTAATGTGGATAAATTTATTTTATCCTCTACAGCTGCAGTTTATGGAAATCCTAAAGAAGTTCCAATTAAAGAAGACCTTGAATTAAAACCAATCAACCCCTATGGACATTCAAAATGGATTACAGAAAAAGCTTTAGAGAGAGAGGCTGAAAAAGGTGACTTTAATTATGTATCATTAAGATACTTTAATGCAGCTGGATGTGATTTTGATTGTGAAATTGGAGAATTACATGATCCTGAAACTCACTTAATTCCATTAATTTTAGATGCAGCTAGTGGAAGGCGTGAGTCTATTTCTATTTTTGGAAATGATTATAATACACCTGATGGAACTTGCATTCGAGATTATATACATGTAAATGATCTTGCAGATGCACATATTAAAGCATATGAGTATTTATGCGATAAAAACGAATCTAATATATTTAACTTAGGAAATGGTGAGGGATATTCTGTTCGTGAAGTAATTGATATGTGTAAACAAGTAACTGGAAATAATTTTAAAGTAAAAATTGATTCTAGAAGAGAAGGAGATCCTGATATTTTAATTGCTGATTCAAGTAAAATTAAAAATCAACTTGGTTGGCAACCTAAATATAATCTTGAAAAAATTGTTGAATCTGCTTGGAAATGGCATCAAAAGATTCATGGGTAAAAATTATGGATAATTCGTTGAAAGTGGATGTTAGAATAATTGTTTCTAATTTAAACATCTCAGAAGTTATTTCAAAAGCAATTATTAATGCAAATTTAGAAAGCTATAATGTCATTGTTTCATCTATTATACCAACTAATGATTTAGAAATAGCTAAAAAAGTAGCTAATGGTGCAGATATTATTTTGATTGGTGATTACGGTGAAAGTGAAAACTTTAGTATTTTGTATAATGATTTAAAAAACGATTTTAATCATGTAGCTTTACTTAATTATAATAATATTGTTAATGAAACCGAATCATTTGATGTTAAACTTGCTGAGAAAGAAATTTTTAATGCAATTATAAAAGCCACTTTATCTTATTCATTAAATCTCATTGATGTACATACTCTTGAAAGTAAAGTTGTTGAAATCACTCGTAAATATAATAGTTTACTTGATGATTACAATGAATTAGTTAATGATAATAATCAATCAAAATTAGAATATTCACAACTTAAAAAAGATCATGAAAATCTCAAAATAGAGTTTGATGAGTTTAAAGTTAAATATGAAAATATTTACAACAAGGATATTTTAGAGGTTTTTAAAATTAAAGACTTATGGTTTAAATTATTTGATGAGAGAAATTTTGATTTAGATAGAGTAATTGAAGCTAGTGAAATGTCAAAACCAGAAAATATTATTGTAGGTCAAGACTACATTGCTGCTGAGTCAAGACAAAGTGCATGTGAATGGTTGAAAATTGTCAGAACTGCATTACTTTTTATTAATGAAATTTAATACTAACTATTTTATTTTTCAACCTAAATTATTTTAATAATGAAAAAGATATCATTTCATAATAGATAATTTATAACTATGTTTTGTAAATTTTAATTTTATGGGAGTTTATAAATGCAAGGAGAATTGCAAGATAAGTGCGGTATAGTTGGAATTCACTCAAAGGATACTTCTAAAGATGTCGCATCATTTGTTTATTATTGTTTGTACGCATTACAACATCGTGGTCAGGAATCAGCAGGAATTGCTACTTTTAATCCAACTAAAGGTTTGAATTATTATTGTGGTATGGGGTTAATAACTGATGTTTTTAAGGATTATGAAATCCATAATCTTCAAGGAAATATAGCTATTGGACATGTAAGGTATTCTACAACTGGCCAATCAAAACTTGAAAACTCACAGCCTTTTGTCACAGATTTTGATGATGGATTTATAGCTATGGCTCATAATGGAGACATAGTTAACTCTGAATTATTAAGAGAAGAATTACTTAAAGAAGGTTATGATTTTAAATCTGATACTGATTCTGAAGTAATTTGTTATATGCTTAAAAAAGAGTATTATTATTATAATAAAAGTATTATTGAATCTATTGAAGCTGTTTGTAAAAAATTAGTAGGATCATATGCATTAACTATTCTTGTTAATGGTGAGTTATATGGTGTACGTGATCCTATGGGAATTAAACCACTAGCTATTGCTAAAAGAAAAGATGATTATATTTTAGCTTCTGAAACTGTTGCTTTTGATGTGATTAATGCTAACTATATAAGAGACATTAAACCTGGTGAAGTTGTTTACTTTAAAAATGATGAAATTAATTCGCACATGTTAGAAATAGTTAATAATACTTCACTTTCTCATTGCATGTTTGAATATGTTTATTTTGCAAGGCCTGATAGTACAATTGATGGGATAAATGTTTATCAAACAAGATTAAATATTGGCCATGAATTGTATAAATTATATCCTATTGATGCAGATGTAGTTATACCTGTTCCTGATTCTTCAATTCCTGCAGCTATTGGATATGCTAGAGCTTCTGGAATTAATTATGGAGAAGGTTTAATTAAAAATAGGTATGTTGGAAGAACTTTTATCATGCCTACTCAAGAAGAAAGAGAATTAGCTGTTAGACTGAAATTAAATCCAATTAAAGAAGCGATTAAAGGTAAAAAGATTATTTTAATTGATGATAGTGTTGTTCGTGGAACTACTTCAAAACAATTACTTGATTTAGTTAAAGAAGCAGAACCTGCTGAAATCCATTTTTTAGTTGGATGTCCTCCGGTTATAGCACCATGTTTTTATGGTGTAGCAATGGCAACTAAAAAAGAATTAATTGCTGCTAACTATACTATAGAAGAAATTAGAGAACAATTAGATGTTGATACATTAGGTTACATTACATTAGAATCTCTTATTAAAGCTATCGGGATGCCAAAGGAGAATTTGTGCTTAGGTTGTTTAAATGAATGTTACCCAACTGAACTTCCTGATGGTATTGAAGCAGAAACTTATTATAAACCTTAGATATTATGGTGAAATTATTAGCTCCAGCCGGGAATTTTATATCACTTCGTTCTGTTTTAGAAAGTGGTGCTGATGAGGTTTACTTTGGTTTAGATTCTTATAATATGAGAGCTAATGCTAAAAATTTTTCAATTAATGATTTAGCAAAAGTATCAAGAATAGCTAGGGAATATGATGCTAAGACCTATTTGTGTAGTAATATAATTTTAAATGAAAATAATGCAATTCGATTGAAAGGTCAACTTGAAAACATAGCTTCTGCAGATATTACAGGAATTATATTGTCAGATGTTGGTTTAATTAGAGATGTTCGAGATAATGGTCTTGAAGCTCATATTAGTGTTCAAGAAAATGTTTCTAACTCATTTGCTTTAAAAACTCTTAAAAAATTAGGTGCTAAAAGGGCAATTTTATCTCGTGAGCTTTCAATATCTGAAATTAAAGAAATCACACAAAAATCTCCAATTGAAACTGAGATTTTTATCCATGGTGCAGTGTGCATGGCAATTTCTGGTAGGTGCTTTCTAAGTAATGATTTATATAATAGGAGTGCTAATTGTGGGGATTGCTTGCAACCTTGTCGTAAAAATTGGACTTTAACTTTTGAAGATGACAGTAATGATGTTGTGAGTAACTTATCCAATGAAAATGAGATTTTCATGATATCTAAAAGTTATGATGATAGTTATAGAACTAATTTTTTTTCACCAAGGGATATGTGTATGATAGAACATATTCCTGAACTTATAGATACTGGTGTTGCTTCTTTTAAAATCGAAGGGAGATCTAGAAGTGCAGATTATGGTGCAACAGTAACTGAAGTATATAGGCAAGCTATTGACGAATATTTAGCTAATCCTTTAGATTATAAAGTAAATCCTGAGTGGATTGAAAAGCTTAAAAGTGTATTTAATAGAGGATTTGACACTGCTTTTTATTTCAATACTCCTTTTAAAACAAGTGAAAATAATCAATCGAAGTATATAAAAAAAGACATTGGAAAAATTGTAAATTATTATAATAAGGTTAGGGTAGCCGAAATTAAAATATGGGATGATTTAAAAATTGGTGATAAACTGATTATACAAGGTGAAACCACAGGTTCTATCACTCACACTATTGATTCAATGCAGATAGATGGAAAGCCTATTGAAATAGCTAAAAAAGGTCAAAATGTAGGAGTAGCTATACCTATAAAACTTCGTGTAAATGATTTTGTTTATAAATTAATCAAGAGAGATTTAAATGATTAAAAAAATCGCATTTTATGGAAAGGGTGGAATTGGAAAAAGTACTACAGTAGCTAATTTATCTGCTGTTTGGGCTTGTGATGATTTAAATTGTTTAGTTATAGGTTGTGATCCTAAGGCTGATACTACCCGTACATTATATGGTTCAAGGATTCCAACTGTTGTAAGTACCATTAAAAATAATAAAAACCCTACTCGTGAAGATTTAGTTTATAAAGGTTATAGAGATATTTTATGTGTTGAAAGTGGAGGTCCAGAGCCTGGTGTGGGTTGTGCTGGACGTGGGGTTATTGTAGCTATGAAAAGACTTGAAAAAGTAGGTATTTTTGATGAAGATTTAGACGTTGTTGTTTATGATGTATTAGGTGATGTTGTTTGTGGAGGTTTTTCAGTTCCTTTGCGTGAAAAATACGCTGATGAGGTTATTATTGTTACCTCTGGTGAATATATGGCATTATATGCTGCAAATAATATTGTTCGGGGAATTAAAAAGCTTAAGGGAAATTTAAGTGGTATTGTTTGTAATTGTCGTAATGTTGATAATGAAGAAAAAATTGTTAACGAGTTTGCCAGAAAAATAGGAACTGATGTACTTAGCACAATTCATAGAAGTAATTTGATACAACAATCTGAATTAGATGCAAAAACCGTTGTAGAAAAATATCCGGAATCTGATGAAGCTCATGAATACAGGACTCTAGCTTCAAATATTATGAATAAAAATTCTTACACAACTCCAGAACCAATGGATGATGTTGAATTTGAAGAATTTTTCAAATCATTTTTATAATTATTTTTTTTCTTGTCATCATAATGCTATGTACTAGGATGTTTTTCAAAGCATGCATCATCCCATGATGGATAATATGTCATTTGATTTGTGTAGTTATCTTTGTCTTCTTCATCATTATTATAATTGTAAGTTTTAGGTTTTTTAAAAACTTTTGAAGATTTTTCAGCTGAATAATCACAATAAGATAAAATAAGGAGTATAACTACAAAATTTAAGATTAATCCAATGATTATATTATTGGATCTGTTGTTAAGGTTTTTGTCACTAAAAAAGCGATGATGAATAACAGAGTATTTAATATGTTTCATTATATATAAATTGTTGGTAAATTAAATAATGTTGTGTGCTAAATAAATAATTAGGTGATATAATGTTATTTGTACAGTATCCAAAATGTTCAACATGTAAAAAAGCTAAAAAATGGTTAGATGAACATAATATAGAATATGAATCTAGACATATTGTAGAAGAAAATCCTAAAGCTAATGAAATCAAAGAATGGTATGAAAGAAGTGGTTTGCCTTTAAAAAGGTTTTTCAACACAAGTGGTATGAAATATAGGGAATTAAAATTAAAAGATAAAATTCCAGAAATGTCTGAGGAAGAACAATTTGATTTACTCTCAACAGATGGAATGCTCGTAAAACGCCCAATAATTGTAAAAGATAATATCATATTAGTTGGATTTAAAGTAAAAGAATGGGAAGAAAAACTTTTATAATCTGTTTTTTTATTTTCCACTTTAAATGTTAATTAGTTGTTGTGGAGATAAGTCAATGGGCATGTTGAAATTAAAAGCAATTAAATTAGAAGAAAAAAAACAATTTATTCAAGAAATTCAAGAAGCTTTTCAAAAGGCGTATATTAAAGAATATGAGGATTGGGAAGAAACAATTTTACCTGTTGAAGATATTGAGGAATCATTTAATACTTTAGGAGCTGAAGCCTATTTTGCTGAAATTGATGGAAATCGAGTAGGCGGTACAATTATAGCGATTGATAAGAAAACACATTTTAATCAACTTCATCTGCTTTATGTAAAAACAGGTTCACAAAATTGTGGTGTTGGTAAAAGAATTTGGATGGCAATTGAAAAATTACATCCAGAAACAGAGACTTGGGAGACTCATACGCCCTATTTTGATAGAAGGAATATCCACTTTTATGTTAATCGATGTGGTTTTAAAATTGTTGAATTCTATAATCAAAAACATAAAGATCCACATCAAAAAAGGGATAGACTAGAAGATATGCCTTTAGAAAAATATTGTGATTTTTTTAGACTTGAGAAAGTGATGAAATAATTAACAATCATTCCAAAAGCTATCCATAATAAATTTGAAGATTTAAATATTGAAAATACTATCATTGATTGGTTTATTAGTGATAATAATGAAATTATAATTAAACCTAGAAAAAAAGTAAGTTTGGATGATGTAATAGGTATTATTGAATATGATGATCCTATTTTCTCTTTTTAAAAAATATAATAAAAATAAGTTTAAAATAGGATTTATTGATTGTTCACACGTTACTATTTATAATAATTATAATTTAGATTATATAGTATCTTTAGATAAAGGATTCAAAGTATTTGAAGAAATAAAATTATTTAATTTAAAATAGAAGTTTATTATTTCTAACATTAGTAAAAACAATCTTACCAACTTGTTTTTTTAATAGTTTTCATTTCATCAGCTTAGTATTGGCTTCCATCATACATTAACCCATTAATTCTATTGTTTGTTTAATAATTCATTACAATATTTTTAAAATCTATTTATGGTTATTAGCTACATTATAATACTTAGCAACTTTTTTTTTAATTTAATTGATTCTATATTAATTCCTGTTTATGTAGTTAAATATATATTTAAATGATTAAAACTTTTTAATTGTGAATTACAAGAAATAGAGTTGGTTTATGGCATATTTTTTTGGATTTATTTTGTTATTTGAGTTTTTCAGTAATTATAAAAGATTTTCTGTGTCAACAATTAACTTTAAAACACAGTAAAAATAAATAATGTAATGATTATTTTAAAAAAAATTAGGGGACAAATTTTTGTTAGATATAAAATTATTCAGAGAAAATCCAGAAATTATTAAAAGCTCTGAAAAGAAAAGATTTAGAGATTTTGAAAATGTGAATAAAGTCATTGAATACGATACTTTATGGAGAGAAGGAGAAAAAAGATTAAACTTTTTAAGATCTGAAAAAAATAGATTATCTAAATCTTTTAAAAAAGCTAAAGAAAACGGAAATTTAGATGAAGTAATTAGTCAATCTAAGGAAGTAGCTAATGAAATTAAAGAATTAGGTCCTAAAATACAAGAATATCTTAAATTAAGGGATGATTATAGATATAAAGTAGGAAACATTATTGATGATGAGGTTCCAATTTCAGACACTGAAGATGATAATGTTGTTATTAGAACGGTTGGAGAAAAACCAAAATTTGATTTTGAACCATTAAATCATGTGGATTTGATTAATAAAATTGATGGTGCTGATTTAGAAACTGCAGCAAGTATTGCAGGAGCTCGTTTTTATTATTTAAAAAGAGATATTTTGCATCTTAATTTAGCCTTAATTCAATTTGCTTTAGATGAACTTGAATCTCAAGGATATATTCCAATGCAAACTCCATTTTTTGTAAAGGGTGAAGTAGCTGCAGAAACATCTGAATTAGGTGAATTTAAAGAAACTTTATACAAAGTTGAAGGTGAAGATATGTATTTAATTGCAACAGCTGAGCAAACACTAGCTGCACTTCACAGAAACGAAATTATAAAACCAGAAGATTTACCAATTAAATATTGTGCTCTTTCAACTTGTTTTAGAAAAGAAGCTGGATCTCATGGAAAAGATACCTTAGGAATTTTCAGAGTTCATCAATTTGAAAAAATCGAACAATTTGTTTATACAACTCCTGATGAATCTAAAAATGAACATGAAAAATTAATGGAAGTTACAGAAGGAATTTATAAAAAGTTAGGGATCCCTTATCAGATTATAGCTATTGTATCTTCTGCATTAAATGATAATGCAGCTATTAAATACGATTTAGAAGCTTGGTTCCCTGGTTCTAAAGCATATCGTGAATTGGTTTCATGTACTAATTGTAAAGATTATCAAGCAAGAAAAACAAAAACACGTTTTGGAAAAGCAGGTTCTGGTGATGCTAAGACATTACATACTCTTAACAGTACTGCAATAGCTACTGAAAGATGTATGTGTTGTATTTTGGAAAATTATCAACAAGCTGATGGTTGTATTAAAATTCCTGATGTGTTAGTTCCATATATGGATGGGAAAACTATAATTGAATCTAAAAAATAAGAGGTTTTATCAATGGACAAATATGATGTAATTTATATTGGTAGTGGAAATGCTGCATGGCAAGGTGCTAGGTTTTTGGTAAAAGAAGGTCTTAAAGTATTAATTGTTGAAGAAGGTTTATATGGTGGGACCTGTGCAAATAGGGGTTGTAATTCAAAAGCATTATTAGATGCACCATATGAATTAAAAGCAGCTATTGATAATTTTGAAGGTGTTGGTAAAGCAGGTAATTTCAACGTTGATTGGCCTGCATTAATGAAATTTAAGCAAAAACGTATAGCTAACATGGCTAAATTTTTAGATGGTAAATTTGATGAGTATAATATTGATGTAGCTAATGCTAAAGGTGTAATTCTTGATGAACACACTGTTCAAGTAGAAGATAAAAAATATTATACCGATAAAATAGTAATTTGTACAGGCTTAAAAGCAATCATGCCTAATATTAAAGGAAAAGAATATTTGCATGATAGTAATGATTTTTTAGACATTAGTGAACTTCCTAAACATACTATTATTATAGGTGGAGGATTTATTGCCATGGAATTTGCATCAATAATTGCTGAAGCAGGTCTTGAAGCAGATGTTATTATCCGTTCTGATATGGCATTAAGAGATTTCCATCAACCTTATGTTCAAAACATTATTAAAATACTTGAAGAAAAAAACATTAGATTCCATTTTAATGAAAATGTTAAAGAAGTAATTAAAAACGATGATAGAATTTCTGATTCTCAAGTTAAAGTTGGAAATGTTGAAAAAGGAATAAACATAGATGAAGAATTTAAAGATCCAGAAGCAAAAAGTGAAAATAAAGCTTACGAAGATGGATTTACTGTTGTAACTGAAAGTGGTGTTAGTTTAAATGGAGATTATGTTATTGCAGCTATTGGAAGAGAAGCTAATGTTGAAGATATTGGCCTTGAAAATATCGCTCTTGAATATACAAAAGATGGTATTCCAGTTAATAATCACTTACAAACAAAAATCCCAAATATTTATGCTGCTGGAGATGTTGCTGATACTGGTCTTGCAAAATTGGTAACTGTTGCAATTCATCATTCTAAATATCTTATAGATGAAATTTTAGGCAAAGCTGGTGAAATTACATATCCTGTTGTACCTGCAGTTGTATATACAATACCAAGAATTGCTACTGTTGGTGTTCCAGTTTATAAGGCATTAGAAAGTGATGATTATGAAGTATTTAGACTTCAATATGGTAGAGCATATTCATTAGAACTTAAAAATGACACAACAGCTGAAGTTACGGTTGTTGTCGATAATGAGTTAAATATTGTTGGTGCTGAAATTTATGCTGCTGATGCTGAAAATATTGTTAATATGTTTACTTTTATAATCAATAAAAAAGTCACTTTAGAAGAACTTGATTATATGATTTATGCATTTCCATCTAGTAGCTCAGTATGCTTATATAAATTACATAACATTCATTACGATTTATAAATTAAAAAAAGGAGTATTTAATCGGATAAAATTAAAGCTACTCCTTCTATTATTAAACAAATTCCAATAATTATTGCTACATATATAGGATTATTTATTGAAAATGCTCCAAGTATAATAGTTATAATTCCCATTATTAAAATCATAATTGATGTAAGGGTTATACGTTCGAATTTTGATAAGATTCCAGAGATACCAAATAAAACCATTATTATACCTACAATATAAAATTGTATTCCAAATAAGAAAGATATTGCATCAATATAGAATATAAATAAAAATCCAAAAATTATAGAGATTACTCCAATTATAATTAAAATTAATGATAATATATTAATAATATTCTTAAGATTAATTCCTGAAAATACGATTATTATTCCAAAGAAAAGTAAACTTAAACCAATAATTATAGAAACAACCGAAGCACTAAACATTGGAAAAATTACAAAGATTAAACCTAGTAATACAGATAATATACCACCAATTTTGTTTACCTCCATTTATTCACCTCCATTAATTATTTATACTTTATTAAAATTATTATTTAAATAGTGGTGATATTATGAGTGATTTTGAAACAATAATTAATACAAGGCGCAGTATTCGTAAATATAAAAATAAAGAAGTATCTGATGAAGATATCTTGAAAATATTAAAAGCAGGCATGCAAGCTCCTGGAAGTAGACTTAACAGTGAACCATGGGAATTTGTAGTAATTAAAAATAAAGATAAATTGTCTAAGCTTGCTGAAATAAAACCAAGAGTTAAAACATCACCCGTTGCAATTTTACTTGTAGCTAATATTGAAAGAGCTTTTTATAAACTTCATTGGCAACAAGACATGGCTGCTGCAGCTGAAAATATGTTATTAGAAGCTGTTAACTTAGGTTTAGGTGGGCTTTGGAATGGTGTTGCTCCTACTGAGGAAACAATGGAAAAAGTAGCCAGTTTATTTGGTTTAGATAATGAAAATCAAGTTCCTTTTTGTGTAATTACCTTAGGTTATCCTGCTGATGGTTGGGAAAATAGATTCATGGATAAATTTGATGAATCAAGAATACATTATGAGGAGTATTAAATGAAATATGATTTTAAAAGTGTTATTGATCGCCATAATACAAATTCTTTAAAATGGGATTTATTTGATGATGAACTTCCAATGTGGGTTGCAGATATGGATTTTAAAGTTGCACCTCCAATTTTAGATGCAATTAAAAAAAGAATCGCACATCCAATTTTTGCATATTCAATAGTTCCAGATGAATTATTTGAGGCTTATATTAATTGGTGGGATAAACGTTATAATTTTAAAATGCAAAAAGAAGATTTATTGTTTTCAATAGGAGTAATGCCTTCAATTACAAGTATTTTAAGGACTTTTAGTGATGTTGGAGACAATATTTTTTAATTCAAACACCTGTTTATCATGCATTTTTTCATGTAATAGAAAATAATAATCGTGTGGTTGTTGAAAATAAATTAAAATACGATAATTATAGATATTCTATTGATTTTGATGATTTAGATGAAAAATTAGCTAATGTTAAAATATTTCTTTTATGTAATCCTCATAATCCTATTGGAAAAATATGGTCAAAAAGTGACTTAGAAAAGATTGGGGATTTATGTAAAAAACATGATGTTGTTATAGTTTCTGATGAAATTCATTGTGATTTAACTGATCCTGGAATAAACTATAATCCATTTGAACTTTCATCTAATTATAATAAAGCTATTACATGTATATCACCAACTAAAACTTTCAACATTGCAGGGCTTCAAAGTTCAATGATTCACACAAAAAATAAAGAGATTTATAATAAACTTAAAGAGGAATTAGTAAAAGATTTTTTCATATCTTCAAATGCATTTTCATCAATAGCTACCATAGCTGCTTATAGGGAATGTGAGGAATGGTTAGATAATTTAAAAGAGGTTCTATTTAAAAATAAGCGGATTGTTAATGATTTTATTGAAAATGAAATTCCTTTTTTAAAATTAGTTCCATCAAATGCAACTTATCTGTTATGGATTGATATTTCAATGTTAAATTCATCTTCTAAGGTATTTTGTGAGTTTTTAAGAAGAAATTATGGATTATTTTTATCTCCAGGCATTCAATTTGGTCAAAATGGAGATCAATTTTTAAGATTGAACATTGCATGTCCTGAAACACTTTTAATTAAAGGTTTAGAAAAATTAAAAGCTGCCATTAATGATTTTCAATAAAATAATCTATTAACCATGATGAAATACTAATGTCTGATGAATACTTTATTATTTCTTCTTTACTAAACCATTTAGCATCAAGAATTTCATTACCATCGACTTTTATTTCACCAGAATCATATTCAGCTTTAAAACCAAGCATTAATGAATTAGGAAATGGCCAAGTTTGACTTTTCAAATATTGGATGTTTTTAATTTTAATTCCAACTTCTTCTAAAATTTCTCTTTTAACAGTATCTTCAATACTTTCTCCAGGTTCTACAAATCCTGCTAACAAGGTATAACTATCAAGATTATGATAACTGTGTTTAGCCATTAATAATTTATCACCTTTAGATATGGTTACTATAATTGCAGGAGCTATTCTTGGATAATGCATTTGTCCACAATTAGGACATTTCATCATCATATCTTTGTCATCTAAGATGTTTTTAGTTCCACAATGCCCACAATATCTATATGAATCATACCAATCATTTACAAGTACTGCTCTAGAAGCTATTTGATATAAATCTTTGTTGAACTCGTAAATGTCATATAATGTATTAAAACTTTCATTACTTTTAACATTAACAACAAAAGCATCTTTATCTTTGTATTTTCCTATATATAATATAAAATTAATATTAAATTTATCTAAATCTTTTTTAAAGTGTATTAGTTCTTTAGATTCAGTTAAATATAATTCTCTTTCATTATTATAAATAAAATAATAAGATTCATCATCTGTTGTGTAAGAATCGCTAAAATTGATTTCATAATTTTCATAAAGAGACTTTTCTATCATGTTTATTAGTTTATTTTTGGGCTTAATTAAAATTGTTGTTTTTTTTATAAATTTTGTTAATTATTTTTTAAAAATTAAAATATTTACAACCAATTCAGGTTATAAAATTCTTATTTTATTTATAATTTGATATATTAGGATATTTATTAATAATTTGAATTTTAATTGGTTTTTTATTATGTGGTAGGTATAAACTTTTATATTGTATAACTTATAAATATTATTTTGTGATAATATGGTTTCTGAAAATATGGAAAAAGCTTTAAATGAACAATTAAATGCAGAACTCTATTCTGGATATTTATATTTGTCTATGGCAGCTTATTTTGAAGATGAAGACTTAGCTGGATTTGCTAATTGGATGAGAGTACAGGCACAAGAGGAATTAGATCATGGAATGAAATTTTATGATTATATTATTAGAAGAGGAGCTTCTGTAACTTTAACTTCTATTAAAGCACCACAAACTAAATGGAATAGTTCACTTGATGCTTTTGAAAATGTATTGGCTCATGAACAACATGTAACTAGTCTTATTAATAATTTAGTTAATATAGCTATTGAAGAAAAAGACCATGCTACAAATAATTTCTTACAATGGTTTGTTGAAGAGCAAGTTGAAGAAGAAGAAAATGCATCTGATTTACTTGCAAAAATTAAATTAGCTGATGGAGACAATAGATTAATATACGAGTTAAATAAAGAACTCGCAACTCGTGCTCCTTCTGCAGATTAAGTATGTTTTAAACATACATTTTTTTATTTTTTTATATCTTATTTTTTAAAATCATTTAATAAGAAACTAGAAGTTCTAGGGGATTATTTTCAATTTAAATTGTCTTATTTTATATACTATAAAAAACAAATATTTTTAAAGTTAATTAAAATTATGGAGTGAAATTATGATTATTAAAGCACCTTCAAGAATTCACATGTCCCTTATAGATTTAAATGGATCATATAAAAGAATTGATGGAGGAATTGGTCTTGCACTTAGAGAACCTCAATTTATATTAGAAAGTCAAGAGACAGAAAGTGATATAACTATTGAATTTGCAAAAGGTTTTGATGATAGAGAAGCTATAATTGAGTGTGAGGAAAAAATACCTAGTGCAGCTCAAAAAACATTGGAACATTTTAATATTGATTCTGGTTTTCATTTTAAGGTTCACAAAGCTTATCATCCACATTCTGGACTTGGCTCTGGAACTCAAATTGCAGTATCAACTGCACATTTAATTGCTGAAACTATGGGAATAAAAGTAGAAAGTAGGCAATTAAGTTCTATTGTTGGAAGAGGAGGAACCTCTGGAATTGGAACTTATACTCATGATTTAGGTGGTTTCATTGTTGATGGGGGACATAGTGTTGAAGAAAAATCTGGTTTTTTACCATCTGGTGCATCAAATGCAAAACCCGCTACTTTAATTGCAAGATATGATTTTCCTGAAGATTGGAACATTTTACTTGTAGAACCTAATGTTCAAAAACACATGGAAGGAGATGATGAAGTAAATGTATTCCAAACTTATTGTCCAATCCCAAAAGAAGAAGTTGAAAAGGTTTCTCATTTAATTTTAATGAATTTAATTCCATTCATGTTAGAAAAAGATATTAAAAACTTTGGATGGGCGGTAAGTGAACTTCAAAAAGTTGGATTTAATAAATTAGAACACAGTCTTGATTCAAGTTTTTTGCCTACTATGAAATCTATTGAAGAAGCTGGAGCTTATGGTGTAGGTATTAGTTCATTTGGTCCTACTCTTTACACTTTCTTTGATGATGATAACAAAGATATTGTTGATGCAGCAGCAGAAATTGTAGGGGATAAATCACGTGTTTTAGTAACTAAAGCTCAAAATCATGGGTTTACTATTGAAAAATAATTTTCAGGGCTGTCAATTTGTTAGTTCTTGGACATATTTTTTTTATTTTCTTGAGTGTTGGCAGAAATTATTGAGTTTTAATTAATTTTTCATTTTTCTCTTGTTTTTATACTATTTTTTAAATAGTGTTCATTTTTATAATTTATTATTTTTTTCATGTGAATTTCTCTTCTTTTTTTAATTCTAATAGTTAAACTCCAACCAATTTTAATTATTATTTATTATTTTCATTGGTTTATTATATTGTTTGTTAATAATTTATTATTCTTAATTAAAGTTATTGAAATCTATTTATATTAATATATATTTATAATTGATTTTATAATTTTTTTGAATTGAATTTTTGTGTTTTGGTTATTATGGTAGTGAATTGTTATATTTTGAATGATTTTTAGTAAAGGATGATGTGGAAATGGAAGAAGAATTTAAAGTTATGTATGGCTTCAGTTATTGTGGGATGATGCTTTGGATTACTTTAAAATTGAACGTATAATACCAAATGTAGATAATCCTCCTTCTAATACTTAAAAGTATTATAAAACTAATTTTTTTATGGTAGTATTAATAAAATTACTGATTCTGTGGAGTTAGTTTTATAAAATTCTAGGTTTATAATTGTTGGGGACTGTCAATTTGTTAGCTCTTGTTTTCGTTTTTCGATCCAGCCATCTTTTTGGTGCATTATCTGGTTGAATATCCCTTTTAATGTTCTAAATTTCTTTTTGTGTGCTTTGGGCATTGTATTTCCAATGTAATTTTCTATTTGATTGTTAGTACAGTCTAGTTTTCCTTTGTGTCTTTTTTTAAGGAAGTGTATGTATTTTTTGTATTCTGGGAAGAATTTTTTCTTTAAGTATTTTGCTAGAATTGGTGGATAAGTTTATTAATTTTTCTTTTAGGAAATTGATGTATTCTATTGCTTCTTCGTAGGTTTCTTTTTTGAATAATTTGTAAAATATGCTTAAATATTCGTTGATTTCATATTTTGTAGTTGTTTATCCATGTTTTTGGATTGTTTTTTGATTTGTGTTTCTGAGAGTTTAGGGTTTTGTTTTTTTTTTAGATTGCTTTCATATTCTTTGCGTATTTGCTTTAGTTCTTCTTTAAGTTCTTCATTGATATTTAATAATAAGTGGAATGTGCAGTGTTGGTGATCAAATCCAATTTCTCTCATTATTTTATCATATTCTGGTTTTAAATCCGTTACTATTGCAATGGACTCTGTTGCTTTGATGCTGTTTTTTATAAAATTTTTTGTTGTTGCAGAATCATTCTTTTTTCACTATATTAACTCTGCAATAGGCATTCGATTAATTAAATCAATATAATATATGTCTATAATACCATTTTTGCTCAATTCTAATCCATTGTACATCATAAGCAGCATAGCCTGAAAATTTCATATCGGTGTTAACATAATAACAATCCATCGAAAGTTAAAAGAGATTTTCTATATCGTTTCATATGACATATTAATGCTATTAAAAACATTAAATGTCCAAGAAAGATTTCTTAATGAATCCCAACCTCTTTTTCGCAACTCAATTGCCTTGTTTTTCATTTTAGTTGAAAAATTACAGAAATCTTCATAAAATTCCTATTAAGCCTTACTTGACTATAATATTTCTACATTTCCTACAAAATATATCGCTTAACTTTAATAATAACACTAACTCCATTTTCTAAATAAATTTTACGCCGATTATAAGATTTTTTAATAACATCATGAGAAAAACAATGATTTACAATGAGGATCATGGATTACTCAATAACCCCATCTTTGTTAATAAACGCAATCTTCATCATAGAATACCATCAATATACAAAAAAAATTGAACAGTATTCATCACCAAAACTACATTGCACTCTTTCATCATCATTTTTTCTAACAAGATCAACATTCGAAATAGTTAAATATATATTGGTTGCCATCCAAAAATAAGATATGGAAGGCATTTGTTTTTGGTATTCATGTATAAATATTTGTCTTCCAACCTATATAAAACTTATTATTGCTCAAATTAAGAATATAATTACAAAAATATGGTAAAAATAATTTAAGAAAAAAATCAATAAGCTAATCAAAAATTAGAAAGATTTAAAAAGAAATAAAAAACGCAAAAAACTAATATTAAAACCCATCACAACAAGAAAACAACAACTAATATTTAAATCTTTTCACAAACACAACATAAAACACCAAAAAAAATCAAAGAAAAAGAAAAAAACTAAAAAAATATGACAAAGAGCTAACAAATTGACAGTGCCAATTGTTGTATAAATATGATTTATAATGGGAATTGAACCTAGTGGATAGGACAATTATGGGATTATAATGTTTGTTTTCAACAAATTTATCGATTTTATAATATGGCTTTTATTCTTATTTTGGATAATAGGTTTTAACTGATTTTGAACATATATTCAATTGATGGCACAATAAAAAGAGCTCATAACTCTTCATTTAATATATAGTGTATTACTAAATATTTATACCTAGATATTCTTTGACCCAGTTTTTGTAGAATGATGTTAAATCAACTATTTTGTAGTATTCTCGTTTAAATATTTCTATTAATTAAGTATTTATTTATAAAGAATAGTTAAAAAAACACTCTTTTTGAGTGTTTTATAGATTATAAACTTCATTAGCAGATACCAATGTTATATTGCTTTTACTTAATGCAGTAATTAATTCATCCATATTATCAGAGTGTAATAACAGAATAGCTTTCCCTTCTTTTTCATGTGTAAATGCATAAATATATTCTAAATCAATTAAATTATCTTTTATGACTTCTAAAACATGAGTTAAACCACCTGGCTTATCATCCATTTCAACAGCTATGGTGTCAATGATTTTAACAAGAAAATTATTTTTTTCAAGTACTTCTTTTCCTTTTAGTGGATTATCAACAACAAGTCTTAAAATAGCAAATTCAGAAGTATCTGCCATAGACATAGCTCTTATGTTAATATTATTTTCTTTTAATATTTTTAAGGGTTTATACATACTTCCCATTTTATTTTGTAAAAATATTGATAATTGTTTAATTTTCATTTAATCACCTAATGTAATTCTCTTTTATCAATAACACGTTTAGCTTTACCTTCAAATCTAGGTATTGTTTTTGGTTCAACAAGGGTTACTTTAACACGTATACCTGTTTCGTTTTCAATTGATTTTTCAATTTGTTTTTGAACGGACATCATTTCTTTTACACCATCAAAAAACAAGTTTTGGGATGTTTCTACTTGGATTTCAATTTCGTCTAAAGTTCCAGGTCTTGTGACTATTATTAAGTAATGAGGTTCTACATCACTAACTTTAAGTAATGCTTTTTCAATTTGTGATGGGAATATAGCTACACCTTTAACTTTAATCATGTCATCAGATCTACCAGTAATTCTACTTATTCTTCCATGTGTTCTTCCACATTTGCATTTATCATATGTGATTTGAGTTAAATCTTTAGTTCTAAATCTTATAATAGGCATACCTTCTCTTTCAAGGTTTGTTAAAACTAATTCTCCTTTTTGATTAGGACCTAAGGTTTCTAAAGTGTTAGGATCTATTATTTCAGGATAGTAAATGTCTTCTGCAATATGTAAACCTTTTTGTGCAGAACATTCAACACCAACTCCAGGTCCTGTAAGTTCGGTTAATCCATAAATATTGTATGCTTTACAACCAAAGATATCTTCAACTTTATTTCTTATTTCTTCTGTCCACATTTCAGCCCCAAACCCAATAGCTTTAATTCCTAATTTTTTTGGGTTAATTCCATCTTCTAGGGCAACTTCTCCTAAGTGAATACCATATGATGGAGTAAAAATGAGTCCAGTAGTTTTAAAATCATTCATAATTTCAATTTGTCTTCTTGTTTGACCGGTTGAAATAGGAATAATTGTAGCACCTATTTTATGAGTTCCATAGTGAACACCAAATCCTCCTGTAAATAATCCATAACCATGGGTATTTTGAATAATGTCAGTTTCATCAAAACCCATCATTGTTAATCCTCTTGCTATTGTTTCACCCCAAGTATCTAAGTCTTTTTCAGTGTATCCAGATACAACAGGTTTTCCAGTAGTTCCAGAGGAAGAGTGAATTTCTTTAATATCTTTTATATCAACTGCAAACAATCCATAAGGATAGCTTTCACGTAAGTCATCTTTTGTTAAAAAAGGTAGTTTTTCAATGTCTTTTAATGTATTAATATCTTCAGGGTATACTTTAGCTTCAGTATATCTCTTATTATAATAAGGTATTTTATTAAAAGCTCTTTTAATAGTGGCTTGAAGTTTTTTTAATTGTAATTCTTCAAGCTCATCTCTTGGCATACTTTCAATTTTTTCATTCCACATCATTGATTTACCCTCATTTTTTTAAATAGTATATTATTTTATTTTTATCAACTTTATAATTTACTTATGAATTTTAATTATAAACTTAGAAAAATTGTTTTATTGTTGATTATTTATTTAAATTGTATGTGTTTAGGTAGTTAGGTTAATGTTAGAATTTATTTATATAAAAGTGGGTATTTCTAAAAATCATAAAATTTTCTATCCAAAACATTTATATATGATTAATACATAATACCAATTATTGGTTATTTTAAAATTTCCAAAAGGTTTTGAGCTAAAATTTCTAGTATAATGGGAGAAATTCCCATTATACTTAATGAATTTGTTTTTAATTTTATATATCTGTTTTATAATTGTGTTTATAAATTTTAATTTTAAACTTTTTAATAAGATAATTATTTTTAAATTATTACTTTTTTCATATTTTTCTTTTTAAAAAAGGACATATGCTTGTTTTCATTAAAATCCATTATAAAAAGTATTACTAAATTAGATTTTATCAATTTTTGGCTTATTTATTTAATTTTTAATTTGTCTTTTAATATTTATATATTTGGTTGTATAAAATATTAATGTAATTTAATTAAATTATGTATGGAGAAATTAATATGGATATGATGAATGTATTGTGGCAATTTGGTATTTTTGCATCAATCATTGTTTTTGGTGTAAAAATAGGATTAGCTTCTGGTTTAGCTAATTTATCAAAAAAATTGTTTGCTATTATCTGTTTAGGATATGGTGGTGGAGTGTTAGTGATTTCTGCTATGGCTTCCCTATATGCAGAACCACTTACTCAAGTTATTTATAATTATAATTCTATTTTTTACATTATCATGGCTTCGATCATGATTGTGGCTGGTTTATTCACAATAAGAGAGTGGAAAGTTCATGATAAAAATACGAGTACTGCAACTTCAATAGCTATTATTGCTCCTTGTCCATGTTGTTTTGGTTCAATTATTGCAAGTGTTATTATTGTAGCTCCAACAATTGGTGTAACTGCATTTAATTTAAGTTGGTATGCTGCAGCGGCTTTAGTATTAGTTATTGCAATTACTTATTTTGCTTCTAATACTATTGTTAAATATATAAATAGACCTTATCCTATTATATTAGGTAATTTTATGTTGTTATTAGGAGCATATTTCTTACTTTCAGCTATTGTAATTCCTAATATTGCTTCAGTTATGGGTAAAACTCATGCAGCAGTTTCTATTGGTTCTCCTATGGCAATGCTTGCTTTTATTTTAGCATTTATTGTTTTAGTTGCTTTAGGTATTGTATTAACTAAACGTAGCAAAAGTATTTTAGAATAAATTAGGTGATATTAAATGAGTTTAAACGTTCCAGGTGGAGAATATTTAACAGGTTCTTTAGATGTTATTTCTCAAAGTTTAACAATTCCTGTATTGATAATCTTGCTTGTTATAGTTATTATTTCGATTATTATAGTGGGTAGTGTAATTGCAGAGTATACTTCAAGGAAAAAAGTTTCTGTAAGTACGATTAGAGATTTAATTTATAAAATTAATTCAGCTGATTCTATTGATCATTTGAAAAGTATTATTTCAGATTCAGCCATTCCAAAATCTCAAAAAAAGGTTTTAAAAGAGATTGCTTCTTCTTCTGCTTTAGATAGAACTTCAAGAGAAGCTTTAGCTCGTAAATTAGTAGAATTTGAAGAAGAAAAAATGGATAAAACATTAAGTCAAACGGATACAATTACACGTGTTGGACCAACTTTAGGTTTAATGGGAACATTAATTCCTATGGGTCCAGGTTTGGCAGCTTTAGGTGTTGGTGATGTGAATACTCTTGCAGAATCATTAACTGTTGCATTTAACACAACTATTGTTGGTATTGGTTCAGGTGCATTATGTTATGTTGTTTCAAAAGTAAGAAGAGGTTGGTATGAACGTTACCTATCAGATTTAGATGCATTAAGTGATGCGGTTTTAAGTTATATGAATAATTCGTGATTTTATGGTAAGAAAACAAAGAAGAAAACGCTTTGGTGGTCAAGAGGAAGACCCGATGGCAGGTACATCTAATCTTGTTGATGCAATGTTAGTTATTGCAGTTGGTTTTTTAGTTTTTGTAATCATAAGTTGGAATATGCAAAGTGTTATTTTTTCTGATATGTCACAAGATGAAAAACAAGCAGTAATGGATGCTATGCAAAAACAAGTTACTGAAGTAAATCAAGGTAAAGAATTAAATGAAACTCCAGATACTTCTAATAGTTCTGGTCAAGGTTATACTGAAATGGGTAAGGTGTATAAAGATCCATCTACGGGTAAGCTGATTATGGTGGAAGGTTAATCCTTCCACGTTTATTTTTTAAAATCGTCGATTGCTGAATCAACTAATTTTAAAACAGATTTTTCTAAATCAGGATAATTTCCATTTATCCTAACTGGTATATTATCACAGTATACTACTTTCAAGCCTGCTTTTATTGCATCTTTTGTAGCTACATCAACAGCTGCTGCTTTAAGTTCACTTAACATTACATCTACTTTATCAATGTATTTTTCCATGTCTTGTTTTAAAAGTGGTCTATTTGAAAGATGAGATGTAACTCCTACAACTTCACAATTATAATTTTCTTCCAAATAATCAACTAATTTGTCTTTTATACTATCAGGAGCAGTTGTTGCAAATAAAACTTTTTTGCCTTCAATATTTTCTAATGGTTTAGGTCTAAATACAGTTGATATAATAGTTGCATTAGGATTTATTTCAGCTACAAAATTTTCAATATCTTTAATTTTTTTCTCGTCGCACATTGGTTCTTCACACATGGTTAATATGATTAAATCTCCAAGTGCAATCCTGTATGGTCCAAAATAGTTTATTAAATTATCAAGTGGTTGGTTAGCTCCAATAAGAGTGATTTTTTTATTTGTTTTAATTGGAGGTATTGCTGCACCACTGCCTTCAAAAATTACAAATTTGGACTCAATTTCATTAGCTAATTTAGCACCTTTGCGCATATTTGTTAAAAATACTTCACCAGCCATTCCCCCACCACAGCGTCTACAACCTATTGTTAAGATTCTACTCATAAGTGCATCTTCCCAATGATCACTTGCAGCATGAACCCCTTTTTCTGATTGTTCTAGTAAGAATTTAGCAGAAATTTCTAATTCTTCACCGTGAACTATTTCAGGTTCTTCAGGTCCTCCTCTACCCATAGCTATTACACATGGTTCATATCCATTTTTATCTATAAGTCTTGAAACAAAACCTGAAACGGCAGTTTTTCCTATACGTTTTCCAGTTCCAAGTATTGTAATTGCAGGTTTTTCCATTATTTCATATTGAGTAACAGGTTCAAATTTAAAATCAGGCCCTTCATAAGGTATTTCTTCATTTAAAACTTTACAAGCTATTTTAAATCTTTTTGGATAATCTAAAATGGGTTCATCACTTAAATCCATAACTGTGTCAATGTTATATTTTCTTATCATTTCAACAATAAGATTATATGGTATTTCTTTGTCTTTTGCAAATTGAACAGGTACTCCGAGAACTTTTGAGTAAGATTCTTCTGAATCATCCCTGAGTTTTTCTGTTCCACCTATAAAAACAGCTGCAGTTACTTCAATATGTTCTAAATTGTTCAAAGTATCGATAGCTTCTTGTGTTACTGGTAAATAATGTTCACCATCAACCAAACAAAGCATCTTATTAATGCTCTTCATGTTTATTAATTTACTTTTATCCTTATTAAATAATTAGTAAAATGAAAGATGTAACATATTTTTAGGGACTGTCAATTTGTTAGCTCTTTGACATATTTTTTAGTTTTTTTTATTTTTCTTTGATTCTTTTTGTGTTTTCTGTTGTGTTTGTGAAAAGATTTAAATATTAGTTGTTGTTTTTCTTGTTGTGA